>JBAVQS010000224.1:0-4032 GCA_049694275.1 Anaerolineae bacterium
CCGCAGCAAGCGGCGGGCGCGCTGACGTCGTCTTGCCAGTTGCTGAGTTGTACCGAAAGGTCTCATACTGCACATTATCGCACATCCGAGAGCCTTCCGGACATTAATTAATCAAAACTCTGTAACAACTCACGCTTGACGCTTGATGTTTTATTATTTGCCAGTCTCCCCGGTAAACACCAGGTATGTCTCGTTCTCTCCGCACGTCATTTCCCCGGCGAGCGCCAACCCGGCCGCCTTCAGGTCTGTCATGGTCAGCGTGCTCTCCTGCAAGTCCTCGCCGTCCATCGTTCGCCCGATTACAAGCCCGATGTCATACCTGTTTTTGAGCAGGGCCAGAGTCGCCGGATTGGCGGGTACAAAAGCCCCGCGAATCGGATAGTGCAGGTACAGGTATTGCGCCATATAGTACGGCGCCACCAGGAGCTTGTGCGGATCGGGGGCCAGTCGCTCCAGGCATGCCGTATACCGGTCATCGCGCGCATCATTCGCCATGACCCGTTGTCCGGTCGAAACGATGCCCCAAGTACTCATTGCGAGTACCACGACCAGCAAGCTCAAGTTGAGCGCAGGGCCGGCCCGTTTGAATCGCGACAGTAACCGCGGTGGGCCGATCTCTTCATACAGCCGGGCAAACACGATCGCCTCAAAGGGAAATGCGAACAACAGCCAGCGCAAGTCGATGCGCAGATCAGCGGTATACAGCAATAGCAGTGAGGCAATCGCTGCGCCTGTCAGACCTCCCGCGCCGATAAGATAAGCATCTCCAAGCCACACTCCGGCGAGCAGCGCGCCGAGCATTCCCGCAATGATGATGCCAACCGAAGAAACCTCAAAGAACGTGTCCAGTCGCGGTTGCTGCAAGAGTTGAGATCCCAGTGCAATCGCATTCTGTGCGGCCTTGCCGGGCAATATAGAAACCCAATCGGCAAATGACTTGGTCGCGAGCGCCTGATTGGCGATTGCATCGGTATAGACGGTTGAATAGCTGGGATCGAATACGAAAGCGTTCATAAAGTTGAGGCGACCATAGGATAGGTCTGATCGAAAAAGGGCCAGGAGCACGAGCCCCGCCGTAATCAGGAATGCGCCGGTTCGTAGCCATCGCCGCGTCCCCGTGCCTGTCGCCATCAACATCCCCATCGGAAAAAGCAGGAGCGCTCCGGTTTCTCGAAAGAGAAAAGGAATGACCGCGAGGAACGGACCGGCAAGGAGTTTCCACCGAGCCGAGAGATAAAGGAAAACGGTCAGGGCCAGGATCGATGTTGCGACCCGCGTCATTTCAGACATGGCATTGACGGCATAGATGACGTTTGCGGGGAACAGGATAAACAGGATTGCCGCCAGTGCTCCGACGCGCAAGTTGTAGAGCTTGGCGCCGCTCAGGAACACGCAAGCCGACGCGAGGATGTAGGCAAAGAGATTGGGCAAGAGGGATTGCAGTACCCCGTAACCGAACAGCGTGTAGGAGATGGCGAGCGCAACATAGTGACCCGGCAAATAGATATAGTCTTTTGTCGCGTTCTGCAACAGCGTCGAAGGAAAGACAATGTTACTATGCAGAAAACCTGTCTCAGCCAGCGCGCGCGCGGCTCCGATATAGCCCACCTGGTCGTTCAGCGTGTCATCCAGCCCGCTCACGTGGATTCGTGAGAGGTCGATCACGCGTGAGCTGAAGAGGAGCACCGCGGCAGCCAGCAGGCATACGACGATTGTCCCTCGAACAATACCAGACCGGGCCATTCCGTGCCAGCCCATTCGCAAGCCCTCAAACAAAAATGGAATCCCAGGAGTTGAGGTGGGGCGCGTCCGATGCGTGCCAGTGAAAGGCGACCTGTGGGTTGCCAAAGCGCCAGCCGTAATAATTCACAAAGTTCATCACGCCCGAGTTCAGGGCGGAGATTTTACTGCTCATCCGTTTGATGCCGCTTGCCTGCAAGTCGCGCAGCACCCCTGCGCACAGCTCGACGCCGATGGTGCTGCCGTGTCGGGTCGGTTCCACCGCGATAATGGTGATATAAGCCTCTTCCCGTTCACGGGTGATGTGAAAGAAACTGGTCACGTTTCCCACCTCGCCGGTAACATATAATCGGCTGTTGTCGCCCAATGCCGCAAATGCGTTAGCCAACCATCGCCGGTAGCGTATTTCCACCAGGCGTTTGGGGAAAAGCGGGTCCGCATAATAGCGTCCGGCGCGAAATGCCTGCTCGGCGATCCGTTCGACGCTTTCCTGATCTCTGGCGTCAGCCAGCCGGACCGGAATCTTGTTCATCGGAATCACTGCGGTATGTAGGCTTTTCGTGTAAATCTTTAATGTATAGTCGACAAAGGCAAACCCCAGCGCCGGCAGGAGCGTGTACCAGGGTTGGTTCGTCGCCGGCACGGTGCAATGAACGATCTCCACCTGGTTCGCGGCGGCCCATTGGTTAAACTGGGCTCGGAACGCGTCCAGGTTACGCGCGATGGCGGCTGCGTCGCCGGCTTCATAGTCGCCGACTGGAAACCCAAAGATCTCGGCGTCCCAGGGGAGCGTAGCGACGCGACCCCACTCGGGATTTTCAGCGGATAGGTTTTGATAGTGACTATCAAACATTCGGAATAACCTCCGATTCGGATATGGTTTGTGTCCGTTGGCGAATAGTAAAAGTCGGTCGGGCCATCATCCGATAGTGCATGCGCGCGAGATACTCGCCGATGATTCCCATCCCGAACAATTGCGCTCCAGAAAAAATGGCGACCACCGCCGCAATGAAACGGTAGAGCGATAGTGGCCCGCGCGTGATGAGGAACTCGACCAGCAAGAACAGAAAAAGGAGCATGCCAAGCAGGGTGACGGCAAAGCCGATGAGGCTGGCGAGGCGCAGCGGCCACGTGCTAAACCCGGTTGTCATGTCGATGGCCAGCGCGATCAGTTTGATAAGATTGTAATTCGACTTGCCCCTGCGCCGTGGGTCGTGCCGCACCTTGACCGCACCCAGCCGGGTGGTCCCCCAGGTTAGCAGCACGTCGATCGAGACGGAAGGACTCGCATAGTTAGCAAATGCCTCGCGCAGGACGGTGCGGAATGCGCGGAAAGAACTGCCATCCGATGCCACCTTGAGCCCCGTCGTCGAACGCATGACAAACTTGGTCAACGAGGAGGAGAGGTCACGCCAGAAACCATGCTGCTGGTGCAGGGGGGTGCCGTAGACGACGTCATAGCCCTCGTCCAGCCTGGCGAGGAGCAACGGAATTTGGTCTGGCGGATGTTGCAGGTCGTCGTCCATCGTGACTGTCACTGGATACTGCACCGCGCGGATTCCTGCAAGCAGCGCGTTGTGTTGTCCATAGTTTCGCATCAGATCGAGGCCATGGACCCAGGGATATTTTGCCGCGAGCCCGGTAATGACCTGCCAACTCGCGTCCGGGCTGCCATCGTTCACGAGCAGGACCTCGTAATGCGTGGCAATCGTTGGCAGCGCCTGTGCAAGGCGTTCGATCAGTTCGGGCAGCGAGTCGGCGCTTTGATAGACCGGAATGACCACAGAGCAATCCGTCATTGAACCACCTCGATCTTTTGGTCGAGCGTTATATAATCGGCGTTGCTGCTTGCCCCTGCCGTTTCGAGGCGGACCCCATCGGCCGGATTATAGAACCCTACCTGGATTTCGTACTCTCCTGCCGGCATGTCCGCGGGCAGCGTCAAATCAAACTCGTCGTTCACCACCTCGTGGGGCAACCAGGCGGTCGTCGGCATTGCTCCCTCGCCGGGGACGCTGTCGTGCTGCGTCCAGATCTTGCCCTGAGCATCGACGACATGTACAAAGAACTTGTAGGCGGTATTTGTCACTGCCAGCCCCTGCCAATGGAGGACCAGGTGAGCCGAATCGCCGGGACTGTGCTGCCTGGCGTCGAAATCGTATCCGAGCATAGAGACGCGGCCGTCCCAACTGGCTGTTTGTGAATGCTGGATCGCGGGCAGCGTATAGTTATGCGCGCGTTCGACGACATGCACCCATTCCATATGAAACATGCTGTAATCTTGACCTGCTA
>JBAVQS010000225.1:0-1893 GCA_049694275.1 Anaerolineae bacterium
CCAGTGACAGGTTGAAAAATCCCCCGCGCACCATATTATCTTCGACCGGCGTGCGCTCCCCGTAGAGCCAGGGGGTAAAGATGACGCGGTCGCTCCCCGGCGCCACACGCTCCGCCATCTTGTCGAATGCCTGATAGACCGTCTGGACCTGTTCGTCCTGGACGAGCCGGTCGGGATCGAGCAGGAGGGTGTCGCGCAGATAGTTGAGACACGCGCCCGCGCACTCTTGCTCGTTCGAGAGCAGGTACCGGCCCGGAATCCCCGACGGCAGCGACGCCTGGTTGTGAAAGAGGTCGGTCTTTTTGAAGGGCATGTGGCAAGTGAGCCACGAGGAGGTGCCGATGTAAAGATTCGCCTGATAATCGCGCACTGCGCCCGAGCCAATGGCCGCCGAGTGCACATCGGACGACCCGACGATTACCTGCACCTGCTCGGGCAGCCCCAACTCGGCAGCCACCTCCTTTTTCAGCGGGCCGAGAATGTCGATGCAGCCCCGCAGCGCAGGGAGCTTGTCCGGATCGAGCGTCGTGAGGCGCAGCAGTTCCGGGTCATAGGCAATGCGGTTGATCTGGCGATTGTCTGTCACCCAGTGAAGAATCATGTGGGCCTGTGATGCGGCAAACTCGCCCGTCAGCCGCAGATTGATATAGTCCGCCGGTTCCAGAAATTTATAGGCCGCGCGGTAAATCTCGGGATGTTCGTGTTTGAGCCAGAGGATGTGGGCAATCGAGTCCTTGCCCGAATGGCCGGGGATGCCCCCGGTTTTGGTGAGCCAGGTCCAGAGCTTGCCAACGTTGTATCCCTCGAACTCGATGCCGCCGCCGGTGATCTGCTTGATATAGGGCGCGCCGCGCGAGTCCATCCAGATGATGGCGTCCATCAGCGGCGCGCCGTTGCGGTCAACGGGCACGGTCCCCGACCATTGCGCGGTGCAGGCGAGTGCGATGATGGAATCGACCGGGACGAGGTTGCGCGCGAGCAGGCGGTGGGTGGCTCGCGTGATCGCGCTCCACCACTCGTGCGGGTCTTGCTCGGCGCCGCCGTTCGGGTGGAGGATTAACCGAATTGGCTCGAATTCATAGCCGAGGCTCTCGCCGCTCGTCGTAAAGAGGGCGACTTTGGGGCCCGAGGTGCCCAGGTCGATTGTGCAAATGTATTTTTCTGGTGTCACGCTACCCGCTCCCAATGGTATTGGTATTCTCTATCTCTTTTCGGTCAGTGTCGCCAGCACTCCCGCCAGGACCGCAATCGCCTTTGCATACTCGCCAAGGTCAATATGCTCGTTTGGCGTATGGTCGAGGTTCGAGTCGCCGGGGCCATAGGTGACGATGGGGCATTTCCAATAGGGGCCGAGGATGTTCATATCGCTCGTCCCGGTTTTCAAGGTGAATCCTGGCTCGCCGCTCTGTTCGCGAATCGAGGCGAGAAAGGCTCGCACCAGGGCATTATTCTTTTCCGCACGATAAGCCGGCGTTTCGGTCGAGAATCTGACGGCCGCTCCCCGCGCCATTTCGGTAATTCTTACTTCCAGTTCCGGCACCTCAACGCCAACCGGCAAGCGCAGCCCGATGGTCAGCCGGGCCGTTTCATGGAGACCATCGTCCTCCGAGTGGAGGTTCCGCAGGGTCGGGTCCAGTCGCTCAAAGATGCGCGGCTTGCCCTCATTAAAGGCATCGACATAACCCTTGACCCGCGCCCAAAACTCGACGGCCTCTTCGGCCGCACTCTTTTGCTGCCCGGCGCTATGCGCCATCGCACGGATGAGAGTATAGTCGGTCCAGAGCGAGCCTTTATAGCCCAGGGTCACGCGGTCCCACCCGCTCGGTTCGCCGACGATGGCAAACTCGGGGGTGTACTGGCTCTTGACGAAATGCGCGCCTTTCGAGGTGGGGC
>JBAVQS010000226.1:0-19864 GCA_049694275.1 Anaerolineae bacterium
TTGTCGTCGATTGCGTCGAGGTGCGCCAGAATCCCTTCGACGCTCCCATGCGCCTGGAGGAGCCGGGTTGCGGTCTTGTCGCCGATGCCGGGCACGCCGGGAATATTGTCCGAGGCGTCGCCGCGCAGCGCCTTGAAATCGATCAATTGCACCGGGGCGAACCCATAGCGCTCTTTGACCTGTGCCTCGTCATACAGGACCATGTCGCCAAAGCGCTGGGTGAAGGTCAGGACTTGGGTGTGCGCATCGATCAGTTGAAAGGCATCCGTATCGCCGGTGACAATGATGGTGCGAACCGCCCCGGCGCTTGCCTGCGCGGCCAGCGTGCCAAGGAGGTCGTCTGCCTCATACCCTTCGAGAGCGAAAACCGGGATGCCGAAAAGGGCGACGAGCCCGCGGACGCGCCGTATCTGCGCGGCGAGGTCCTCAGGCAGCCGGGGGCGCGTGGCCTTGTACGCGGGGAACCGGTCGGCGCGGGTGCTCCGGCCGACGTCAAAGGCCGCGCCGACATAGCGGGGCTGGATGTCCTTGAGCACCTTGAGGAGAGTGCTCGTGAACCCATAGACCGCTTTGGTCGGCTCGCCCGCCGGCGAGAGGAGATCGGTTTGGATGGCATGATAGGCGCGATGAATGAGGGCATGCGCATCCAACAATACGAGTGTGCCGTCCTGTTCCATGTGATATGTAGAGACACCCGCCTCGAAGCGGGGCGGGTGTCTCTCGTTCTCGAAGGGTCTAGCTCAGCTTTTCGAGATTTTTTACCCCTGCTTGCTCCAGCTCGGCAATACGCGCGGCGCCATCCCGGACGCGCCATTCGAGCACGATGTCGCCGTTGGTATCGCGATAGGCGACCGTGGCGCGATGGCCGAGGACACGCTCGAACGCGTCAAAGGCATCATTATCGGCCTCTTGCAGCCGCGCCACGAAATAATCCATCGGCACCCATTCCAGCGTAAGGGGATGGATGGAGCGCCAGGAACCGGTGCATTTGATCGGCGGCTCGGCCTGGACGCAGGTGACATAGGTATCGCCGAAACCGGCGGCCCAAAAGGCCAACCGGACGGCATTCTCAATACCGTGGCGTGAAGCGGGCAACTGCTTGGTAAACCAATAGGGCGTCATCCGTCGGCTCCCAAAGAAAGGATTCGTGTGCAGGGCTATTTTACCATAGAATTGCAGAGAGGCCAGTTATCATGCAGCTAATTTTTGTGATACTATTACGGCCGAGATATTGGCCGGCGAGGCGCGCACACAGGTGTGGCAACAACTCATTACGACCGCGCCCGCTTACGCCAATTATTCAAAGCAGACCACGCGCGAGATCCCACTCGTGTTCTTGCGCCCCACCCCATAATCCGCGTGACGCAGGCGCAGGCCCGCGTCGGCTTTTAACGACAAGAGAGGCCGGGCGATGAGCAACCAGCAAAAAGAGCACGTGCTCGAACTGAGCAAAGCAATGATCGGGTGCCTGGGAGCGATTGGCGCAGCCTGCGTGGGCGGAGTGATCACGCTGGTTACGGTGTTTGGCCCGCAACTGATGCCGACGCGCGCTAAAGACCCAACCCCACTGGTCATCCTGATTGCCCCGACGGCGGCGCCGCCTTTCCCCGTGACCGAAACGAAAAGCGCACCGGCAACGGTTCCGCCGCCATCCGGAGCGCACACGGCCACCACGGCGCCCACGCCGACAAATGAGCTGCGGGTCCTGCCAACGATCGCGCGACAAGCGGCAGGCAGTTTCACCTCGCTCCAGTTTGCGGCCGGGATTACCGCCGACCGGAAACCGGTCGAGACGAACGGGCAGTTTCCCGAAGGGATTACGCAGATTTATGCGCTGTACGACTATGCCGGGATGAGCCCCGGGACTGCCTGGCGCGATGAATGGTACCGCGACGGCGTTTTGCAAATGAACCTGGCCGGCTCGTATCACTGGGACGGCGACCAAGCGGGGACCGACTGGATACGGGTTACCGACGCCAATGGGTTGGCGGCAGGACAATGGGAAGTGCGTTTGTATATTGGGGATCGCCAGGCGCAAAAAGGGACGTTTGTCATCGAGCGCCGGGAGGCCGGCGCACCCTCTTTGGGGCCGATCCATTTTGCCGAGGGCGAAGATAACCACCAGCCAGTACAGATACACCAACCCGACGCGAATTTTGCAAGCGGGACGCAGGCCGTATATGCCTTTTGCGATGCGGGCAACATGCCCAACGGAACCGCGTTGAGAATCGAATGGTATCGGGATGGAACGTATTTGCCAGATCCGTCGACAAATGCCACCTGGCAATCAGACCCCAACAAGAGTAATTTCTGGGTCAAGCTATCGAATGACGCCGGACTCCAATCGGGAACCTACGAACTGAAAATGTATATCGACGGCAAGCTGGCGCAATTGGGAACGTTCGTCATCGAGTAATCCACTTTTAATCGGCCAAGCGTTCGTCCGTGATCCTGGCAAGGAAAACGCGGATGACTTGCAGGTAGCGATCCAGTTGATCGCGGCGGATGCTATGGCCTGCGGCCGGGATGTGAGCAATTTCAAGTTGGGGGATGAGGGACTGGAGCGCAGCGGCGCTTGCCGCCGTAACCACTGCACCCTGCGCGAGGTCGGCCGTGATCAATAGAGCCGGACAGGTGATACGGCGCAATAAAGCCGGCCAGTCGACGCGCGTATCAGTCCTAGAGTCCAAGGCTGCAATGACGTTGGGACTAAAGCGGTGCTTGGCATCTGCCCATGCGCCAAGCTCGGCTTCTGACCAGTCGGGCGTGGCAGCGCGCTGCCCCGCGATCAGTTCCTCGCGTGTCTTGCGCTTGACCGATGCCATCCACAAATGGAGGTGCGATCGGCCCGGGCGAGCCTCTGACGCCCCGGCCAATTGGGGCATCCACACCGGCGGCGGGTCCTCCAGGAGAATGGCGCGCGGTATGTGAGGATAGGCGCCTGCGAGTGCAAGGGCCGCCGTTGCGCCCATTGAGTGTCCCAGGACGATGGGCTGATCCAGTCTCAGTTTTGCAATGACGCCGGCTAAATCCTTTGCGTGTCGGGTCGGGCCATAGCCACGGCGGGGGGCGTCCGATCGACCATGCCCGCGGGCGTCAACCATCACTACGTCGTACTCTGGCGCGAGCGCCTGAGCAACCGGCGTCCAACACAACCCATCATCGGTAATGCCATGCGCGAGGACGAGCGGCGGCCGGTCGCCTCCGGTACGCGTATAGTGCAGCCTCAGCTTGTTGACCTCGACATCACCAGCTTGCCATTCATTCATGTGAACATCCCCTCTTTCGAGACACAGCCATCGCGTGACGTAATAATCAAATTGTAACATCGCGGAAACCGGGAGTCAAAGTCGGCTGAAGATCGCGCGCGCGGCCAAGGTAGTGACAACCCACTGCCCTGACAGCGATCATTGGATGATAAAATCGTTCTCAGCCCCATGTTTATAAACGAGAAAACCGCCGGCAAGGACGGCGCGGCGCATGAAAAAGAATTTTCGGCGGTGGTATTGACACCGGCGGTGAATTATCGTATAGTATAGTTACAGGGAGTTCCAAGGAATTGGATGCCTCTCTTCCGAAGCTAGCTGGAATCATCTGGATCAGGTGAGGGATCACATGACCAGAGGGAGTATCCAGAGTGGGGCGCTCTCAAAGCGGTGAAACTTGAAGTTGACCGGATAGAAATCCTGAAGCATATCTAGTCAGGGTAACTACGATCAGCCAGAAAAGCGGAGCAGAGAGAGTATCCGGCAGAGTGATCGCTGAATCTCAAAAATACGGTCAAAAGCGGTATTGCGAGAACAAGCGAAAACCTAAAGGACGGACGAGACTGCAAGAAGGTTACTTGGGACCCCTGTATTTTTGCGCCTGTTGCATGCAACAGGCGCGTTTCTATTTGGAGCGACTGCCAAAGACATGGGGCTTGAGCACCCCGACGAAGGGGAGGTGGCGGTATTTTTCGCGATAGTCGAGACCATAGCCGACGACAAGGCGGTCGGGGAGGTCAAGGCCTTTGTATTTGCAGTGAACATCAATCAGGCGGTGCTGGGACTTGTTGAACAGCGTGCAAACCTCTATGCTCGCGGGATGTCGCAGGCGGAGATTGCGGAGGATATAGTTGAGCGTGAGGCCGGTGTCGATCACGTCCTCGACAAAGAGGACATGCCGGCCGGTGATGGAGGTATCGAGGTCCTTGACAAGACGAACGAGGCCACGGTCGCGCGAGGCGGCGGAATAGCTGGAGATGGAGATGAAATCGACCTGAACCGGGATGGTGATGGCGCGCAAGAGGTCGGACATGAAATAGAGGACCCCTTTGAGCGCGCCGACCAGGATAGGATCTTGCCCGGCGTACTCACGCGAGATGGCTGCGCCCATTTCGCCGACGACACGCTGGATGTCGGAGGAAGTGTAAAGGACCTCACCGATATCGGCAAGCAGAACACTGTGAGATGGCGAGTGGGTCATGATCAGAAACAGATCCTCGAAAGGGGGCGGCGCGCGAGGGGAACCTGACCTACTGTGCGTCGGTGCCCTGCATGCGGGCGGCTTCCTGGTCGAGACCGTATTTGACCATGAGGTCGCGCATTTCGCGGCGCTTGAAGAGCCTGATGTTGATGTCGGGATAGAGCTCGTGCATGAGGCGCATTTTGCGGTTCTTGACGGTCGAAAGCTGCGGGCGCAGGGTGGTCAATTCGACGTAGAGATCCTGATCGGGCAGATAGAAATCAGGCGCAAAAGCCAGCGTGACAACGCCGTTCGCATTCCATTCCAGGGGAAAGGTACGAGGCTCGTACTCCCACCGAATTCCATAGAAATTGAGGATACGGGCAAAGGCCTCTTCGGCCGGATGGGAGAAGCGAACGCGCCCGTTATCAGATGGCGCTGGCGGTGTGCTCATGTTGCGGCGGTGGGCTCGCCGGCCGGCCAGACTGATGTGGCACGGCGGCGACGACAATTTCGGCGGCAGAGGCGCAGTCGAGCTGCGCCGTGTTGACAACGAGATCGTAGAGCTCGGGATCCTCCCAGCGTACATGATAAAAACGCTTGAGATAGTTGCGGCGGTAGTGATCGCTCGCCTCGATTTGCGCGGCGGCCGCCGCGGGGGAGATGCCATAGCGGGCAGTAAGGCGCTCGACGCGCAGCGCAAGGGGCGCAATCACCCGAACATGCAGGATATTGGGAAGATCGCGCAGAATGACCTGCCCCGCGCGCCCAATGATGACCACGTTTCCTTCGGACACGAGCTCTAGCATGACCTGGCTAATCGCCTGGTGGTAGGCCTTGCTGGCGCGGGGGGAAGGCGACATGCCTAAAAGGCCGAGCTCATCAATGTCGGCCAGTGCGGCCTCGGGAGCGCCGGCCCGGCGAGCTGCCTGGTTGAGCACCTCGCGGCGGACAAGGCGGTAGCCCAGTCGCGCGGCGACCTCGGTCGCAATCTCGACCCCAAGGCTGCCTAATTGTCGCGAGACGGTAATTGTGGTCATCCCCTCTATTATAGCGAGCGGCGCCGGCAAATGCAATCTGCACTCAACGGGCCTTGGTTGAATTTAGTGGCGTGGTGGACGCGGGCGGCGAATGCGGCGAGGCGACAGTGGGTGCGGCAGTGGGTGCGGCCGGCGTGACCGTCGGCTGAACATTTACGACCGGCGGAGTTGTGGGCGACTGCGTGGGCGCGCCCAAGGTAGGCGTCCGGGTTGGCCGGGGTGGGCGAAAAGACATGCCTGCCGGCGTTGGCGTCGGGGTCCAGGCTGGCGGCGTCATGATGATCGGCAAGTCATAGACCGAAATGGAAAGGAGAATCGAGTTAGCAATAATCCACCCCGGCTGGTCAGGCTGGTTGGTTTGATGGAACACGATCTCAATCCACTTGCCTGAGTCATCCCGCCCGGCAATATCGACCGACGCATTTTTACGGAGCACGCCGATACGCGGAGCAGTCTCACTCGGCGCAGAACGCACATTGAGGACCGGCGTGTTAACGGTTCCCGAAATAACGACGATTGAATCCAGAGGCGCCAGACCTGCGGCGACCATCGGGCCCGGTTGTGATGGGAGGCCGGTCGGCGCCGCAGCCGGATTCCCTCCCCCGCCCATGCCTGGCGGAGCGTCACCTGGGCCACCGCCGCAACCGAATTCACACATCGGCGTTGGCGTTGGACCCAGGCGAGTTGCACGCGGCGGCCTGATGGTCGGAGATGGAGCAGACTGGGAAGCCGGCGCTACTTCCAGGCTCGGTTGGGTCGCGGCCGGTGCAACAGGGGGCGCCGCCGGCGCACTGGTTGCGGCCGGGGCCATCGTCGCGGCGACAGGTAGTATTTGGTCCGTATTGGTCGGCGCGTGGGCTGGCACGGCGTTCCCGCCCGATTTGGATGCGGCGGAAGAGGTAGCAGCAGAGGGCGATTGCATCGCCGTAAGGCCGCTAAAGGGTCCCCCTTGAGGCTTTAGTATTTGAATCGAGATGAATACGGCCAGGACCAGGACAGCGAGGCCCGATGCAGCCGCGAGGCCCCAGCGCAGCCAGCCAGTCGCGGCGGGAGCGGGGGACGTTTCGGGGACCGGCAGGGTGAACTGGCGCGGCAACGCCGGGACGGGCAACTGTTTGACCAGCTTGATCGTCCAGCCCAATGAATCGAGGCTCGCCTGGCACTGCGAGCACTCGCCTAGATGTTTGCGCACCTGGATGCGCTCGTCTTCCGGCAGTTGCCCATCGATATAGGCGGACAGCCGTGACTCGACATAGTCATGCCAGTTGGTTTGCGATGATACTTGCTTAGACATCGGCAATTATTGAACTCTTATCTTGATTCTCTCTCTTGAGACGAAAAGAAATGGGTAAAAGTTCCTCCTGGGCAAGGAGGAATTCGCGCAGGTGCGCGCGGCCCCGGCTCAGGCGTGATTTCACGGTTCCGACATTTGTGCCGGTGATCTGCGCAATCTCTTCATAGGCAAAGCCATCCATATCGGAGAGGACAAGCGTAACCCGCTGCTCCCACGGCATGGTCTGCAACCCTTTCTGAATCATCGCCGCCAGCTCCTGGCGCTCGGCGTAATCATAAGGCGATTCTTCGTGCGTCTCGCCGAGACCGGGGGCAGGATTATCAGGGTCGATCAGGAGTGCATCGAGTGAGGCGGTAGGCTTGCGCTGGCGGGCGCGCAGTTGGTCGTAGCAGGAATTGGTGACAATCCGGAGGAGCCAGGCTTTGAACGAGCCACCGCGAAATGACTTGAGGTTCTTGTACGCGGAAATAAAGGCATCCTGGGTGGCATCGGATGCCGCATCGGCATCGCCGAGGACGCGGTATGCCGTATGATAGACTATACTCTGGTATGCCCGTACTAGCTGATTGAATGACGGCACATCTCCACGCTGTGCCGCGGTAATCATCCCTCGCTCATCCATTAGATGACTCTGTTACGCACCCGATATGCCGTAAGACAGAGAAGGAACAGCTTCCCCTTCTTGAAAGAACACCATTACCCAGCTTTGGTTTGTAGTTTCCAGCGCGCGCGGCGACCACTAGCGGTAGGGTCCTGCCCTCAGTGTAACCACTACGGATATGACTTGCCAACCAAGGGACAATTGTCAGGTTGACAGAGGCCGCTTTTTACGGTATATTAAACTCGTATTATAGCCGGAGTGGCGGAACTGGCAGACGCGCACGACTCAAAATCGTGTGAGGGTAACCTCTTGAGGGTTCGACTCCCTCCTTCGGCATAAAGCGCCCAATTATTGGAATCGTTTTTCGGGGCGCTTGACCATTATAGCTTTTTCGCCAGTCACGTCAATCTTCCGTTTTTTACTCCGTCCGTTAGCGCGATCTTCTGAGACGCCCGCGCGAGCACCGGCCGGCTGATCATCTCTTGTAAAGCGATCAGGGATGAGACTATTGACCGATGTTTGTTGGCGCTTGATGTCTTTTGACAGCGCCAGAATGGTATCCTAACCTTGAACGAGCCCGCTGCATAACCTGCCAGGATAGTTAAGGGACAGAATGCGTGGACTCTTTATCGGCGGCACACTTTTCGGACTCGTCATTGGGCTCGTTGTAGGCCTCTT
Source organism: Anaerolineae bacterium (assembly GCA_049694275.1). Classification (GTDB taxonomy): domain Bacteria; phylum Chloroflexota; class Anaerolineae; order UBA4142; family SHND01; genus JBAVQS01. Next base: position 8,060 of record JBAVQS010000226.1, read on the forward strand.
GATCTCCTGGGTGTTTTGGCCGGTCACATACGTCGATGCCGACCCTTCGGACCTGCGTCTCGATTTAAAGGACGATTATCAGCGAATGATCGCAGCCGCATACAGTTTGGATGGCGATATGGCGCGGGCATGGACCCGTTTGGGGTCCCTGCAACTGCAACAGCCAGCCGTGTCCGTCGCCGATCTTGCACAGCGCGAGACCAAACCCATGTACCAGCAGGCACTCATCCACCTGGCACTCGACCTCAAGCAGCCGGCGATCGCAATGGCGCGCCCTACCTATACCCCACGTCCGAGCCGGACAAGCGAAGCCCCGTACAAGCCGCCAACCGTACGCCCGCGCGCGACGGCGAGTCGCCCTCCTACGCCCACCGCCATCCTGGAAACACCGACACCGGAACCGACCTCGCTTCCACCCACGTCCGCTCCCAACCCGGCCGCGCCGCGTTACGAGCTTGTCTCCAAGACGGCACAGCCCTGCAGCCAGGCGAGAGGACCTGCCCACATTGAGGTTCAGGTTCAGGACAAGAATGGCAACCCGGCACCAGGGGTCGGGGTGGAAATCAACTGGGATGCAGGGGATGAAATCGTTTATACAGGGCTAAAACCAGAACATGGGTTCGGATTTGCGAACTTGACAGTTCGGCCAGGCGCGTATAATGTGAGACTCACCGATACGGCTCAGAGCCCGGTTGTCGAAGGGCTTGACATTGAGGCCGACGCTTCTGGCTGTGCGCCTGAATCCGCCATTTACGGGTGGCAATTGGTGTTTAGAGCGATTAGCAATTAGCCCTCGTCCGGATTTAATCCGGTGGCCGTAGATGACAAGCAAAGAGAAGCAGACACTCTTGTTGCGCTGGGAATTTTACAGCTCGACGATCATGCGCCGCCCGAACAGGGGCGGCTGATATCGGAGGACGTTACAGTAAGTGATACCGCAACCGATCGACCAAGTTCCGCTGTTCCTTAGACTCTCTGAGGAGGAACGCGAGTTACTCAGTAGCCGCCTGCGCCATCTCGAATTCAATACGAACGACGTGATCTTGACAGCCGGCAAACCGGCTGAGATGATGGCAGTGATCGCGCAGGGCTGGGTCAAGCTTTCGAGTGACTCGCCGCAGGGACACGTGGCGCTTGCCAACCTGGGCGCGGGTAGCGTCATTGGCGAAGTAGATTTGCTGCTCAATCAGCCATATTCAACCACGGCGCGGGCAGCGAGCGCGACCAATTTGCTCGTCCTCTATCACCAGGACCTTCAGGAAGTGATCCTCCAGCGCCCGACCATCGGGCTTTCATTCAGCGCCAGCCTCGGCGCACGCGTTGCCTACCTTGACGAATATCTGGTGACGCAGCGCCTGCTGACTATTCCGCTGCTCAGCGCCCTATCCGAGGACGAACTCCGGGCGCTAGCCAATAAACTCGAATTTCAAACCATACAACGCGGCCAGACGCTTTTTGAAGCGGGCGCCGCCGGCGATGCCGTGTTCCTGATCGAATCAGGCACAGCACGCCTGATTACCCCTTCTCACGAAGGCGAAACATTTGAGGAGCTCCAACCGGGCGCAATGTTGGGCCAGACGGCGCTAATCACCGGCAAGCCGTATTCTGCCAGCGCTCTCGCCGTGACCGACCTCAACATCTGGGTTTTAACCCGCACTGATTACCAGGAACTTGTACATAACCACCCCACCATTCAAGTTGCTTTTTCCCGTGCACTGGCCGAGACGCTAGGGCACGATGACCAGGCCAAAGCGGTTGAACAACTCCGAGCCCTACCCCTCTTTTCAGACGTCGAGACTGAAGCGCTCCGCGACATTGCCGCTTGCCTGGTTCTCCGCCATTTTCCGGCCGGTGAACAGGTCTATACCGAAGGGACCCCGGGCGATGCAATGTACCTGATCGAATCCGGTCAGGTTCGCCTGGCATCCAATTCAAGCGTGCAAGCCAGGACGCTTGAAATCAAGGGTGAAGGATCGGCGTTCGGTGAGATGGCGCTCTTGACAGGGCGCACACGCGCCGAAGCAGCCCGAGCCGTCGAGGATACTACGGTATGGGTCCTGTACAAAAACGCTTACGACGACTTGATCGTCCGACATCCCAGTCTGAGCCTTGCCCTGAGCCGCGCGCTCAGCGGACGCCTCAGCAGTTCGGAGGGTGACCAAATCGAAAATCAACTTTACGAATACAAGCTTTTGAACGGCCTCTCACAATTCGAGATGAAACACGTGGGCGAGTTTATCAAACCGCTGCGGTTTCGAACTGGCGAGAGTATCTGCTTTGCCGGACAAAATGCCCAGTATATCTATCTGATTAGCAAAGGTGAAGTCCGTGAAATTGCCGGTGGGCCCAACGGTCAAGCCGTTGTACTGGCATTGCACCAGGAGCACGAATCCTTTGGGGAACGCGCCGTGGTGCAGAACGCTGCGTATCCGACGACGATGCAGGCTGTCGGCGACGTAGAATGCCTGACGCTAGCCAAGCCTGATTTTGACCGGTTGGTGACACGTTATCCAACGCTGGCGTTGAATCTGGCCCGGCGCATGGCTGACGAGGCCGAGCGGGCCGGACAGCGCCCTGGGGCGCGAATGGCGCCGCCCGCGCCGCCGCGTGCAAATCCGCAACCGACCGCCGCGCGCGCAATCACCTACCCTGGCGCACCCCGGACTCCGACGCAACGGCCGATCTCGCCGCCGCGGACACCGACCATGGCCCAACCCGTTCTGGTTGAATCAACCGCATCCGTGGTGGGCATACGGACCGCACCCGGCAAGCCGTGGGAACGTCCATCCAGTAACGTCGTGCGACCTATGCCGGCAGCCAATTCACGCCCCATCGCAGTATCCGGCGTAGCCCCTTCACCCATGACCGCATCTACAACAGGCATGCCTGGGTATAGCGCACCACGCTATAGGCAACCATCAGGCGGGCTGTTGAGCCAGTTGACAAACATGAGCGCCGGCGGCAAGATCAAGCTCGCAGTGATCGCGCTATCCGCTATCGTAGTCATGCTCATTGTCATGGTGGCGCTCGTCTATTGGGCTGTCAGTAGCGTGGCTGCATCCAGCGCCCCATCATCACCTGGCCTTCCGCTCAACGTGAACGACGCGACCACAAAGCGCGTCGCGCTGGCGCCAATTACCGGCAAGTGGGCGATCAAGGAACGCACTGCCACACCCACCCTGATGCCAGCCACCCCCATTCCAGCGGCGTTGCCCACCAAGATTCCGACAAAAAAGCCGGCCGCCATCGTCCCCAAAGCGATAACCAAATCGGTTGCGCTGGCCGCGCCAACTCAAACCCTGGTTGCAGCACCTGCCCAGCCAGTCCGCCTGCCGCTGGCCCCCCGAATCTGGGACAAACGGTTGGGCGCGGGTGGACTTCCACTCCTTCTAGGGGTTGGGGTCACGGAGGCGAACGTTCCATCCGGAACCAAGTTCTGGCGCTTGACCAAGATGGTATTTCAGGATGCCGGGGCAGAGTCCGGCAACGATCATACGATCTATATCAGCATCTTTGACGAGAACGGACAACGCGTCAACGATCAGACTGTCCTCATTTCATGGGACCAGGGCGGCGCAGTTGAGGAACAACGCCTAGGATTACCGGACCAAAAGCCGCAAGGTGATTTCTGTAACTGTAATTATAACTGGCCGATGTGGGGCGCGGGCTATCGCGTCCGTATTGACGGCAGCATTGCCAGCGATCAACCGTATGGCATGATCATGCCGGAACATCGCCACGTCAACTATCTCTTGACCTTCCAACTCGTCACAATGCCATAAGTAGAATATGGAAACCAGGTTTCAGTGAGGAATCATCGGAACCTGGTTTCTGTATTTCCGGCAACGCTTGCAAGGCCGAGTCCGGGAGAGCGGACATCATCAAGGGCGTCAGCAAATACCGTTTGCCGCCCGAACTGCAAAAGGAAATTCAACAAGAATCATGGTACGCGCTCCCCGCGTTTGACGCTCAATGTCGAGGCGGTCAATTTACTCGAGACACCAGGCGTTGCCGGAATACAGGGGCGTTCAAGTTGAACGCCCTTTTTCGTGCCTGGAAATTGCTGCACGCGCGATTTCCAGTTATAATGGATTGAGCGGATTAAATTCGTCGTTATCAGAGTGGGTCTATGTTTCAAGTGTGTTTTTTAGGTACTTCGGCTTCGGTTCCGAGCGCCGAGCGGAACCTCACCTCGACTATGCTGATTCACGAGGGAGAACGGTTCATGCTGGATTGCGCCGAGGGGACACAGCGCCAGATATTGAAAAGCGGGCTGGGGTTTCACAACATGCGCCGGATCTTTTTGACGCATGGACACCTCGACCATATCCTGGGGATTGGCGGGCTGACCTCAACCTTTGGCCGGTGGGAAGCCATCACGCGCATCGAGATTTATGGCGGACGCTGGGCGCTCGATCGTGTGCGCGACTTGATGAAGGTGGTCTTGCGCGGCAATGAAGTGAATATCGACATCCAGTATATCGAACTCAAGCCGGGCCTGCTGATTCAGGATAAGAACCTGGAGATTTCGGCGTTCAGCGTCCAGCACCGCGGCGCCGGCTGCTTTGGCTTTGTCTTTGAGGAGAAATCCAAGCACCCCTTTTTGGTCGAGGAAGCCGAGCGGCTGGGCGTCCCAGCCGGGCCAGAGCGACGGCGGCTCGTCGCGGGTGAATCGATCACGCTCGCCGATGGCCGGATCGTCAATCCGGAACAGGTACTAGGCCCGCTAGTCAGAGGCTGCAAATTCGTCTATGTCGGCGATCTGGCGCGCATTGAGGAAGTGATCGAACCAGCACGGGACGCGGATGGGCTCGTGATGGAATCAACATATATCGCCGCCGACACGGAGATTGCGCGCGCGTTCGGTCACATTACGGCGGCCGAAGCGGCGACATGCGCAAAGCAAGCGAACGTGCGGCAGTTGTTTCTGACACACATCTCAAGACGTTATTCGGGTGCGGTGGTCGAGGCCGAGGCAAAAGCAATTTTTGCCGACACGATGGTGTGTAACGACCTGGATCGAGCAGTTGTCCAGAGAGAGAAATGATCCCAAAATCGGGCGGCAGTGCCGCCCGATTTTTCGTTCACTTGAACCGTTTTTTGTTGCCGAGCCGCCAGACACCAAACGCAAGGAGGCCTATAGCGCCAATGGGAAGACCACACAGTCCGCCCGGAGCGCCTGGCGTCGGAACGGGCGTTGGCGCCGGATTGGGCGGAAGGACCGGAGTTACTGCCTGAGCCACTGTTGTCGGCGTCACCTGAGGGGCACTAGGCGTTACCACGGTCGAGAAGGAAAGGGTGGGAACCGCGCCGGGCGTAGCTGTCGGCGCCTTGGCATAGTTCTTGACCTGCGCGCCAATCGACTTGCGCCAGGCATTCTCCAGCCCATCCTGATCAACCCCCAGGACCTGCATAAACGCATCATCGGCGGTGGTCCCATTCTTGAACAAGGTCATGATCTGTTTGAGCTTGTCGCGCCCGTACGTCTTGATCATGAAATCGACGACACTGTACCCCTCACCATAGGCCATGTCGACAACCGAGCTGTCGCTGGGGAACCTTCCCGCCAACGTGCGGAGGCGAAAGAGCGTGTCGGTCTGGACGCCCCGTCGAATCGCTATATCAAAGCGCGGTTCATTTTTGGCCGGAATATATTCGTGATAAACTGCCATGCCCTCGTTCATCCAAAGCGGCATGGTGATATCGCCATACGGGCCTTTGAGATACTGGGCAATCACGAGATGCGTCAATTCGTGGGGAGTCGCTTCGATCACGAAATTCATCCCCTCGCTCGCGTCGACCAGGACAACCCAGAAATCCGAGTCGATGGTCCCTCCCGCCCATTCCTGATTCCCAGGGGCCAGCGCCGAGGTAAAATCGTCTCGATTGCCCCAGGCGTACAGTGTCAGTGGAGAGGTAATCGTCGCGCCAATATCGTTCTGGATGGCATCCAGCGTCTTGTTGGCGGTGTCAAAGACCGTTTGCCCATCGTCCTGGCTGCCTGCGCCCCAGTACAGCGTGATCCGGTCGTTTTTGTAGACCTTCCACGGTTCACGATTGTCCTGGACCTGGAAAGGCGCAAAGGGCGTATCAAACTTGTTCCCCGCCTGGTCCTCGATATGCCAGCTGTATTCACCGGTTGCGCCGGGTGGCAGGTATCCACCTACCTGCACGCCTAACCGCCCATTCAAATTCCAAATGACGGAAGTGTCAACCTGATTGTCTGAGTTGAACTTGGGTTGCAAACGCGTCACCAGGCCAGTCGGGAAACGAACCGATAGCCCAAGCGCGGTAATAGGCGCGGAACTGGATGCCGCCAGGTGAAAGGTCATTTGCCGGGGATAGTCAAGTTTGACGGCGGAATCCGAAACGGCAATTGGGCCGGCAGCATTGGCTGCCCGACCATTAGAAATAAAAATTAAGCTCGCCAACGCGAGCAGGAATAGCCACTTTTTCATAAGATAAAAAGTAGACAAGTAGCCAGGTAGATAGGGTATCGACTCTATATCCGCATGGCTACGTGTCTACTTCCCCGCTTGCCTCACACCGTCGCCGACAGTTGATCAGTCGGCGTCTTTTGCCATTTATCGCCTTCCTCGATCAACATGATTGGGATATCGTTCTTGATAGGGTATTTACGGCCACAGTCACGACAGACCAGCCAGTTATCCTGAACAAGGTCTAGCAGTCCCGCATTAGGGCCATTGCGCACATCGGCGGGACAGCGCAAGATTTCCAATAACTCTTTACTAACCATAGGTTGATCCTCCACGAATTCTGGCGCGACCGCGTTTGCCATAGGACGACTCGGCATCGCGCAGTGTGTACAAGAGTGTGTCTTTGAGACGCTGGAACTTGACCTGATATTCGGGGGCGCTAAAGGGAGGAGTCGTCATGATGATCGCGTCTTCATTGTTGTCCTGGTAGTATCCCTTGCGCATGCCCACCTTGGCAAAGCCATATTTTAGATACAGGTCCTGTGCAACTGTATTCGACAGACGGACTTCGAGCGTTGCTTCGGTCGCGTGCAACTCCATCGCCCGGTCGATCGCCGTGGCCAGAATCAGCTCACCGATATTGCGTCCCCGGTACTCGGGCGAAACGGCAATCGTGCTAATGTGCACCTCACCGGCCATCAGCCAAAAACCGACATAGCCAATAATAGGGAAATCGGCCGGAGGCGCCGCCGGATGCAACAGCGACTCGAGCCAATTAAACGGATTCCATCCGTGGCGCGCCAGGACGGCCCCAGCACTCGCCTCCTGCCAGCGCGCGACAAAATAGTGCGCCATGTCATTATAGCGCAATTCATAATCATATGCCCGTGCGGACCACGGCGATGAAAAGGATTGGTGCTCGATGGCAAGCACGGCGCCAATATCTTCGACGCGCATCGGTTCGATCCGTACGGGTAGTTCGGTATAGTCTATCATAATCCCATCGGTTGTGGCAATGAAGCCGTTGGAATATAGTAGGGTGCGAGCATATCGAGATCGCTGGTCTGCCCTGCTTGCCAGGAGTGCCAGGCCAATTCGGCCAGGTAGGTTGCACGGCGCAACGAGGACGCCGCATCGGCTAGGACCACCCGCTCCCCTAATTGTGCGGCGAGGACCGAGCGTAGAGCGGTATCGAGTTCTCCACACACCAGGACGCGCGGCGCGCCGGTCTCTTGCATCCATGTAGAAATGCCGGCGACGAGACCCGCAGCGTCGACGACGAGATAGTCCGACTTGCGCTCGCCCCGCCCGGCGCGAATGGCATAAGGCGCCGCCGCATAGCGCCCACGCCCTGCCTGCAACAGCGCCCAGATAGGAAATGACTGATACGCAAACGCATGCGCCAACCCATCAAGCGTCGGCACGCCAATCAGGGGCAAAGTGCGCGCCAGTGCCAGCCCTTTGGCCGCGCTGAGGCCGATCCGCAGTCCCGTAAAAGAGCCGGGGCCGGTTGCGACGCCAATTGCCGAGATTCGGTCCAAGTCCACACGACAGACCTGCAAAAGCTGGGAGAACTGGGGCATCAGGCTGACGGTGTGATTTTCGCGCGCCCACCACGTCGTCTCGCCCTGAACACCCTCCGCGTCATAGAGGGCAAGGCTGGCCGTGCGAGTGGCTGTATCAATCGCCAGGAGCATTATTCCCCTTTTACCCTTCTCGCTTGCGCCTCGCATGGCGAATTCGGCGTTGGCGGGGGAGCATAGGCCAAGACCAGATCATCCAGCAACCGGCAAAAATGGTCGCCCCGCGCGGTAATCGTAATTGCGCGAACAGTCTCGCCTGCGTGGTGGAATTCGAGCGTGAGATATTCCGGGGGCAGTGCAGCGCGAATCCGATCTGCCCACTCGATGACGGTCACACCCGTACCGTTGAGATAATCATCAAATCCAAAACCGAGGGCTTCACCTGCTCCGGCGACACGATAGGCATCAACATGATAAAGGGGCATGCGCCCCGAGCGATATTCGTTCGCCAGGATAAATGTAGGCGAATGCACGCTCTCCTTAACCCCGAGCCCTCGCGCCAATCCCTGGACGAAATGGGTCTTGCCCGCGCCCAGGTCACCAATGAGCGCAACGACATCTCCCGATTCAAGACGCCGGGCAACCGCCGCGCCGAGTTGCCGGGTTTCGAATGGGCTTGTCGTGCAAAGATCAAGAGACTTGACCTCCATCACATGAGGAGAAAAGGAATCGCCAACCATCTCGCCGTGCTATTATACAACGGTTTTCCGCGTCGCGCATAAACCCCTGAGTTTCCCATTTCCGATTTTAGTATGCTACAATGAGCTTACCGGTTGATGCTATGCGGATTCTATTGATCTCTGACATTCATGCCAATATCGTCGCACTGGACACGGTGCTCAAACAGGCCGATGGCGCATACGACAAGATCTGGTGCCTGGGCGATATCGTCGGTTATGGCCCTGCGCCGAACGAATGCGTCGAGCGCCTCCGCAACCTGGGTGTGGAATCGTTGGCCGGGAATCATGACTGGGCTGTTCTGGACAAACTTTCGGTCGAGGACTTTAATAGCAATGCGCGCCGCGCAATCTTGTGGACCCAGGACGTCCTGCGCGGCGAAAACCGCGACTGGTTGACGGCCCTCCTAGAATGGGGAAAGCGGCCCGAATATGATCTGACTCTGGTTCACGGTAGTCCACGCCATCCCATCTGGGAGTATATTCTGACGACCGCCACCGCTACCGAAAACTTGTCCTATTTTGACACGCGCATCTGCCTGTTTGGACACACGCATGTGCCCAATCTCTTTTACCAGGCGGGCGAGAACAAGCGAATCAACCCTCAGTATTTGGCCGCAGGGGAACCTCTGTCCTTAACCCAACATACTAAATACCTTCTCAATCCGGGGAGCGTGGGTCAACCTCGCGATCGCGACCCCCGCGCCGCTTATGCGATCCTTGACCTGGATACCCGGACGTTCACTCCTTGGCGCGTCGAGTACAACATTGCAGAGACGCAAAAGGCAATGGAAAAGGCCCGCCTCCCCCACCCACTCATAGAGCGGCTGGACTATGGCGTTTAGCGGGCTTCGGGTTTTCCACTTGAGCTTGGGCCTGCCCGTCCACTATCACGGGATTTCGCACGGTTGAGCGAAATCCCGACAATTTTCATATCGCGTGGAACGTTTCGCAAGGTGCACTCGTCTAGATTGCAACAGCATCGGAATTGAAAAGAAAAAGGAGAGCGCCATGAAACGGATCGGACTCATTACCGCACTGTTCATTGCCCTGGCAGTGGTCGCAGGTTGTAGTGCATTCAGCAGCAGGGCCAGCATGCCCGATATCTTGACCGGGAATGCTCAATCCAAAGCGACGGATACCTCAGGAGCACTGCCTTACCCGGCGGCGCCCACCGCCGCCGCCGCCGCGCCTGCGGCCCCGCCCGCGCCGAGCGGCGGCATGTCCTCTTCTGAATCTCAGAATGGCGGCTCTGGCACGGTTCCCGGACTCCCGGCCCAGGCGCCCGTCGACCAGATGATCGTTTATAACGGCTCGCTCCGCCTTGAGGTACAAGACACCGAGGCGACGGTCACCAAAATCTCTGATGTATTAAAAGCCAGCCAGGGTTATATCTCGAATCGCTCTCTCGACCGGGACAGCAAAGGGATTGTTACAGGATCGATCACGATCCGCGTTCCTGCCAGCTCGCTCGATGCCGTCCTGAACCAGATTCGTGCGCTCGGGCTCAAGGTGCTGCACGAGGATGCCAAGTCAGAAGATGTGACACAAGAATATACCGACCTCGATGCGCGCCGCCGGAACCTGGAAGCCTATGAGGTCGAGCTGACCAAGCTGCTCGACACCATGCGCCAGGAGACAAACAAGGCCGCGGACCTGCTGGCCATCTATAATCAACTGACTGAAGTGCGCGGGCAGATCGAGCAGATCAAGGGCCGCCAGAACTATTTGCAAAATGTGAGCGCGCTCGCGACCTATACGATCGAGTTCGTGCCGCACCAGGATATCCAGGTTGTCGAGCCGGAGGGGTGGAACCCCGGCACAACCGCTAAGCAGGCGCTCCGCTCGTTAGTGCAGGCGCTTCAGGCGCTGGGCGACATTGCGATTAACCTTTTTCTCTTTCTCCTGCCGGTCCTGATTATCCTCGCCTTACCCTTTGTGATTGTATTTTGGATTGTGCGACGATGGTGGCGCAACCGCCGCACGGGGCGACAGGCGGCAACCACATAGAGTAAAAGCAGGTTTGAAACTTTCCTTTACCTGACAGCGAGAATCCGGGGTGGCAAATGCCGTCCCGGATTCTCGCTGTCAATTTTCCGTTACGGAAAATGATATAATAGACTTTATGCGAAATAAGGTTATGCTTGGGGTGTGCTTACATACGCCAAACTCAAACACAATCGGCGCAAATTTCTCGCCTTGACGGGACTCACCCCGAAAGAGTTTCAATTGCTCTTGCCCGCGTTTGAACAAGCCTATCAGCGACGCTACCCCCGCACAAAAACGCGCACGGGAAAGGCCCGCCGTCGCCAAGCCGGTGGCGGGCGCAAGAGCAGTGTGCATAGCGCCGAACAGAAATTACTGTTTGCCCTGGTCTATCTCAAAGCCTATCCGCTTCAAACCTTACTGGGCGAAGTCTTTGAGATGAGCCAGTCGCGAGCGAATCGCTGGATTCATCAACTGCTCCCGGTGTTGCAACAAGCGCTGAAAGATTTGGGCGTGCGGCCGGAACGCAATCCGCGCCAGTTTGCGCGCCATGAACGGAACCAGGGTGAGCCGCTCGATTTGATTATTGATGGCACGGATCGGCGGCGGCAACGCCCGAAAAACAAGGCGAAACAGGCCGATCATTACAGTGGTCGCAAGAAAACGCACACCGACAAGAACTTGATTATTGCCAATCGCAAAACCAAGCGCATTGGCTTTTTGAGCCAGACCTATGCGGGCAAAGTCCAAGACAAGAAAATGGCAGATATCGAACGAATCGCCTATCCGCGTGGGGTACGGCTGGGCAAAGATACTGGCTTTCAAGCCTACGAACCGCGTGGCGTAGAAACCTATCAGCCGAAAAAAAGCCGCGTAAGGGCGAGTTAACGCCGGGCGAGAAACGCCACAACTGCTCTTTGGCGCGCATTCGGGTGCGGGTCGAGCATAGCATCGGTGGGGCGAAGCGTGCGCGAATTGTTAAAGAGATGTTGCGGAATACCAAGTCAAACTTTTCAGATTTGGCGATGGAACTCGCGTGTGGCTTGCATAATCTGCGAGTGCGTCAGCGCAAGCGTCGGCTACGAAAATTGTGAACCCAAAAATTATTTCGCATAAAGTCTA
>JBAVQS010000227.1:0-8156 GCA_049694275.1 Anaerolineae bacterium
AATCGCTCGACAAGACGATTATTTCCTCGGTGTTCTCCAATCCAAAGTACATGAGCGCTGGGCCTTGAAAATGGGAACGGCGCTTGAAGACCGCCCGCGTTACTCGCAGACCATGACCTTTGAAACCTTCCCCTTCCCCTGGCCGCCGGGACGCGAGCCGCAGGGTGATCCGCGCATCCAGCGCATCGCCGATGCCGCGCGCGAGCTGGTGACGCAGCGCGAGGCGTGGCTGAACCCGTCCAGCGCGAGCGAGGCCGAATTGAGCAAGCGGACCCTCACGAATCTCTACAACCAGCGGCCCACCTGGCTGGCGCTCGCGCACGACCGGCTCGACGCGGCGATGCTGGACGCGTATGGCTGGCCGCACGCGATGAGCGATGAGGAGATTCTGGGGAGGCTCCTGGCGCTGAACCTGGAGCGCACTCGCCCGATCGACGCCGCATGACCGCGCCGCAAATCTGAAGACTCTGTTGGCGAACCCTGATTCTGTAGGGGCGGCGCCTTGCGACCGAAGGGAGTCCCCGTTGGATGCCCGCCCAACTGGGGCAACCACGAGGGAATTGCCCCTACGCGTTCGCCAACAAAATCATGGAATGAGCCGTATAGGTATCTCAAAGCTTGTAGCCAAAACGTCGCAGGAGGTCCTTGCGCCAGCGAATCCCCTCTTCGTCCTCGATCCCCTTGCTCTTGTAGCCGTCGATCACGCCCATAATCCCGCGCCCCTGCTCGGTCTCGGCGAGCACGACCTGGACCGGGTTGGCGGTGGCGCAAAAGATGTTGCACACCTCGGGGACCGCCTTGATGGCGTTCAGCACGTTGATCGGGTAAAAGCCCGAGCCCAGAAAGATAAGGAAGGCGTGCCCGGCGCTGAGGGCCAGCGCGTTCTTTTGCGCCAACTGGATCATGGCCTCGTCGTTGCCGCTCCAGCGGACGAGGCACGCGCCCGACGCCTCGCAAAAGGCAAGGCCAAACCGGATGCCGGGAACGGATTGGACGAGCGCTTCGTGCAGGTCCTCCACCGATTTGATGAAATGGGTCGCGCCGAGGATGAAATTAATCTCTTCGGGCTTGTCGATCTGAACCGTCACGAGTTCCATGTCTGCCTCCATGCAAACAATTGCCGGACCCTACTTGCTCCGGTCCAGCCAGGGCTCGATCACGTCGAGGTGTTCGCGAAAATGACCCCACGTGTTGCCGGCGAGCCGGCCATAGACGTCCGGCTCGGCCAACTGCGCTTCCGTAAGTTGTTCGGTTGCGGCCTTGATGTCGCGATAGGTCTTGCGAAACTCCGCCAGGACATCGCCAAGTGGCCGCTGGCGGTTCTGCTCGTAATAATAAGTGTTGAGCCGCTCGGTGCTCACGTTCCAATCTTCCCCCGCTGGAAACGTGATGGGATCAGGCAGAGGCGTCTGGCCGGGCATCCGCCCGATCGTCCGGCGCATCCACGCGGTCAGGTGCGCCACCGTATCCTTGATGCTCCAGTTGCTGTCGGAATAAGGGCCGGGCAGCGTTAACTGCGCCTCGCTCACTCTACCGATCACCTGCTCGATTTGATGATACTCGCGCTGCATCGCGGCCAGCACCTGTTCCTTGTTCATTTGTTCATCCATTGCCCACTCCTTTTCCTAACCTCAGTAGATCACGAAATGGCTTGTCATTCTGAACCCGCGCTTTTGGCGGGTGAAGAATCTCGGTTTGCGCTACTGAATCTCTATGGAATGCTCCGGTTTTCCCACTCGATCGGGTCTACATAGACGCCGTCAACCCACAGGCTCCAGTGCAGGTGATTACCGGTGGAAAAGCCCGTGGTTCCCACCTTGCCGAGCAGGTCGCCGGTTTTGACGACCTGGCCGGCCTTGACGTCGATCTCTGACAGATGATAAAAACCGCTGTAAACGCCCTGTCCGTGATTGACAAAGACCACGTTGCCGCGCACGGTGAGCGGCTGGGCGAGGACGACGATGCCCGGCGCGGGCGCATAGGCCGGTGTGCCGCCATCCACGGCAAAATCCTGCCCCTCATGCCCGCACAGCCCGACCGCCCCCCCGTTATAGCTGCGCCGCTGACCAAACAGCGCGCTGATGATCGGGTCCTTGACGGCCAGGGGCGGGTGAAAAGGGCCGCTCCAGAACGCAGTGGGCGTAAAGGGCGCGACGGTGTTCGCCACCCGATTGTTCTCCGCCTGCTCGATCGCGGGGTCGAGCAGCGCGGCCATCCCCGGCGTGAGGGTAATATCCTGCACCGGATAATTGGTCGCGTTGACCTGAATGTCGGTCGTGACGGGCGTGCTCTGACCGTTGGTCGTGATGAGGTTGATGCTGGCCGGATAGGTGGTCAACTTGGCGCAGCGCGAAATGCCGGCGAGCGCATAAAGCACGCCATTCACCCGGCTGAACTGGAGCGGAGCGCTGGCAAAGCTCCCTGTCGCCGAGACCACATTCCCGGCGGTGATTTTGAATTCGAGCGTATTGCCCTGCTTGACGATGGCGGGGAGAAGCGCAATGCCTTCGGGCGCGCCCGCCGGCGCGCTCGCCGCCTGGCCGGGGATGATCAGGACCTGGCCGATGGCGAGCGTGTCGACGTCGGCGAGATGATTGGCATGTGCGAGGTCGTCGACGGAAACGCCAAGACGGGTGGCAATCGCGTTGAGGGTGTCGCCCGCCTTGACTGTGTAGGTGGTCGGGGTGGCCGCCGTGACTCGCGGGATCGGGACCTGCAGCTTGATGCCCGGCGTCAGCGCGTCAGGACCGGCGAGATGATTGACCTGTGTGAGCTGGTCGGTCGTCGTGTTGAACTGGCGGGCAATCCCCGCGAGGGTATCACCGCTCTGGACAACATAGAGAGTATATCCGGCTGCGGGCGTCACCGGCGTCACGTTCGGCGACGAGACGGCGAGCACCGCAGAGAGCAGGAGGATGCGGGCAAAGACTAATAGGTCCATACGGCTTGCTTACGGGTCAAGACACCGCCCTTCGGGGGTAGGCTTAAGATTGCTTTTCGAGGCGCGCTTTGCGCTTGGCTTCGTACGACTGCCGCGCCATGCCGGGCAGGGCGCGCCCGATATAACGCGAACGGGTGCGGCCATCTTCCTTCCAGTAGGCGTACCAGTAGGGTCCGTGTGGGCAGCGAGAGCAGTTCTCCTTGCCGCAGCGAACGGTCTCGTAGCGAAATGTGATCGAGCCGACCTGGGTCTCCATGCGGACCGGCGTATCGCCGCCCTGGCCGACGCGGCGCTCCTGGAGGACCTGGTTGAGCCGCGCGTCGATCTCGCGCAGCTCTTCCAACTGCGCCTCGGTCAGTTCGTCCATGACCGCTTCTTTCTTTGGGTTTTTGGCCCTGGGCATGAGTATCTCCTTATGGGCAACGGCTGGGCTTGTGTAACTGGCAGCAGTTTACCACAGTTTCACGATTTGAAACAGCCCCACGACGACGTACGTGGCCACGAGGAGCAGCCCGGTCTGTAAATGGATCTGGATGGTGATCGCATTCGCAGGCATCATCTGATAGGGGGCATTATAGTTCGCCCGCAGAATTGTGAACGCCCGCCAGGCCAGCGGCAGAGTCGCGAGCGCGATCAGCGTGATGAGGGGAATGATATTCAAAACGCCGCCGGCCGCAATGACGAAATAGGTGACCCCCATAATCACTGCATAGCCGTTCACCGCCGTCCGGAGCGGCAGGCGGGCGACCACGGTGCGCTTGCCGGCCTGTGCATCCCAGGCGCGATCGGGAATCTCGTTGATGTAGAGGACGGCGATGATGAGAAGGGCCACCGGCAGAGAGGCATAGAGCGCTTCGAGGCTCCAGGCCCCGCTCAGGACAAAGTCGGCGCCGACGACGATCAGGGGACCAAAGGCAATGCCGAGAAAGAATTCGCCGATGCCGTGATGCACCAGTTGAACGGGCGGCGCAGTATAGAGCACCCCGATGCCGATGCCGATCAGCCCCAGGAGGACGACCTCGACGGGATGCCCGCTCCAAAAAGCGATGATGAAACCGAGACAGGAGCCGAGCGCATAGAGGGCAAGCGCGAGCGCGAGCACCTGTCTGGGCTTGAGCAGCCCGTTCTGAATGACGCGCGAGCCGCCAAAAAACGGCCCGGGATTTTGATTCGCCTCATCCGCTCCGCTGAGATGGTCAAAGTAATCGTTCATGGCGTTCGAGCCGAGGTGGAACAGCGCAACGGCGACGAGCGTGATGAGGAGCAGGGGAATATTGACATAGCCATCGTGGAAAGCGACCGCCCCGCCGAGGAGGACGGGCACAAGGATGGCCGTGAGATAGGGCAAGCGGGTCGCATTCACGAAAAGCGGCACAAGTCCCTTTGGGGGAAGTGCCGCTCCGGGTTGATTTTCATTTGTGCTTGTAGACGTGCGAGTAAGGGAATCGCGTTGGGTAGAGTTCATCTGATTAACCTCCATGGGTTTGATTCGCGATGCTACAACCCTTGTGGAGGTTTGTCAAAAGTAGGGGCGAGCCGGTGGTTCGCCCGCCCGAGCCGGCGTTTCGCCCTACTGTCCCGCGTGCCAATCGCCATCACACCCGCCCGCCGCACACGAGATGCGTCCTTGCGCAGTATGGTTCTTGAGATCGACCACGCCGGTGAGCACGAGTTGGGGACTCAGATTGACCGTAACTCCGGGCGTGCCACAATCACCATCGCTTCCGGAGGTCCCCTTCATCGGACCGGTGAAACCGGAGAGTTCGCCGGTTTTGACATTCACCGTTCCGCCCAGATTCCCCTCGAAATACGCGTGGCTCGTACGAGTCACCGAAGGGTCGCATTTGTCCTGGTACTTGAAGCCGCTCTCCGCCTGGAAGAAAGCGCTCGCTTTGCCGGTGTTGAGATCGACCGATAGCTTGATGGGCCCGACATAGGGGGCGCCGCCAAAAGAGAGGTTGAACGTGCCGTTCATGACAAACACATTGCCCGCGATCGCGTCCTGTGTCGCTTTCGCATTCGCGGCGGCCTGGGCCTGCCCGGCCTGCGCCGTCAGGCGCGCGATCTGTGTAACCGTTGCCACAAACTCGGCGGTCTGTGTTCCATAGACCTCGTTCGAAACCACTGTCCCGGTTGCATTCATAACAAGCTGTGTGGCAGTTCTCGCATGCTGCGTCGCTGCCATAGCCGTCGCGGTAGCCAGACGTTGCGCTTCCTCTTCCTTTGAATCTTTTGCAAACGCGGTGGCATCCTTGCTCGATTCCCATTCCTCAAGAACCCTGAGGCCTGAGGTGTATGATAAAGTGGCATAGCTCAGCAGGTCTCCCTCGGACTGTCGCCCGGTATAACACATGAGCTCTTGCGGCCCCTCCCCGGTATGTACGGTAAAAGACTGCATGCCATGCGCCTGGGTGATCCTGGTTTGATTCGCCGAGTCACTTCCCCGGCACACCAAAAAGACCTGGTCGAGCGGTCCCGTGGCGGTCCAGGTGACTGCCACCTCTATTTCGTAGGGCGCGTCCGGATAGGCGCCGTTATATCGCATATTCGTCTGCTCGATCGTGAGCGCGATGGCCGGCTTGGGATCGGGCTTGACCGGGACCTGGGCCTCAACCCGCGGCGTTCCCGCCGCCGATTGAACCAGCGCCAGAACGATGCCTTCGTTGCCGTCGCCGCCGATCAAGGTGAGCGCGCTCAGCAGACCGCCCTCAAACCAAAAGGGCGGTAACGCTTGTTCGCCCAGATCCGGGCGGGCAATCACCATGCCGGCCGGCGCAGAGACCTTGAGCGTGCCGGAAGGGCTGGCGGGGTCGGGGGACATACTGGCAAGCTGCGCCGCAGCCACCTGGCGCGCAATGTCACCCTGGCTCTGCCCGGCGGCGCTGGTCATTTGCTGATTCAATGCCGCATCCAGCGGGGCACTGACTGGATGCACCGGAGGCGGTATGACCAGATCCAACTGAACGGTCTCCTTCGAGGCCGCCACCCAACTCCTGAGCACCGTTCCGGCGCCCAACTGTTGCTTGAGCGCTGTTTCGGCCTGGCTCTCCATCTGTTTGGGCAAAGCGGAAACGGGCTTGGACTGATAGGAAAGGAAGGGGTTGCTCGGGGCGGCCTGCGTCGGTCCGGTCTGCACCGCCGGGTTCCACAGGCGCAGACCATACTCGGCAACCCGATTGTTCCACTCCGCCACCTTGTAATCTCCCCGGTTGAGCTCGTCACGCATATTCTGCGCTTCCACGACGAAAGCATAACTCGTGCGAGCGATGCCGAAATACTGGGCCGAGAGCCGGCGCACCGCCCCGCTGTCACCCTCCTGCGCCGCCGCGGTCCAGCCGAGCGCCCGGGCGATTCCCCCCGCGCGCATGGCGCTGGCAGCCATCTCGCGCAGGTCGCCGTCGAGTAATGTCACGTTAGGAGCGATGGCTTGCGGGAGGGCAAGACCTATGCCGCGATAGGGCGAAAGGTGCGACATATTTCGGGTATCCTGGAGAAATTTCAACTCGGCGCGATTCAGGTCGGCAATGGCGGCCGCGAGCGCATCGGCAGAGGCGGCGACCTCCTGCGGCGCAAGGTATTGGGGCGCGGAGACGCGGTCCGGCGCGGGGGTGCGCGCGGCAGGAACCGTACCGGCAGGTGAGGTTATAACCCGGCCGGGGGTTTCGCTGCTATACGGCATGACAATCACCGTTGTCGGCGGGTGTTGGCTGGCGAACAGCAGGATGCCGATGACGACAAAGAGAACGAGCGCAAGCGCGCCGGCCAGTGGAATCCAGATCGATGTGCGCTTGACCGGTGGTGCAGGTGGGACCGGTACGGAAGGCACAGGCGGCGGTTGCCCGGAACCGGGCGAGGGAGGCTGAGCCAGGACCCACTGTTGGCCGTCGTACACATGCCACTGGCCGGTCTCGGCGCCGAGCATCCACCAGCGCCCCTGCACATCCTGGAACATCAGGTCCTTGAGCGCGGCCTCGAACTGCTCGTGGGTGACGCGGCCCGTGGCCATGAGCCCCTTGAGACGAAAATATTCGTCTTCGGCTCGTTGGAAATGATTGGTGCTCATCGCCCCCTCCTTAACAAAAACGCGCTGATGCCCTGTTCGCGCCGGAAAGGCGCTCGCAGCATCAGCGCGGTATGAGCCATGGTGGCATCGTCACCCCAGGGCTCTCCATCTTTCATGACAAGCCGATCACAAATAGATCAGATACCGACTACATTTGTCTTTTCGATCGCGTGTGAAGGGATTCTTTGCTTATTATACTCTACTTTGGCTCGATCGCCCTCCCGCGATCAATCCAGTGCCGGTCCTGCTTGTCGCTAAACCACCACGCCTCGGACGGTGTGGTGAGAATCTCTTCCGCCAGGGTTCGGCCGGCGTTCGTCTTGAGCCGGGCGAGCGCGGACGGAACCCAGTCGGCAGCGCGCGGGTTGCCCAGGTCCTGCTGTTCCTTGAGCATGAGGAGGAGCTCGAGTTGGTCGGCGTCGTTGGCGAGCCGCGCTTCGGGGGTAGCCCGCGCCTCGAACTCTTGAACGAGCGCGACCACCTCCGCGCCGAACGGCAGCTCGCGGGTCAGGTCGGCGTACAACTTGACCTCATTCACGGAATCGTACTTGTGATTCACATAGTTGAAATCGCCGGTTCGCGCCTCGGGCAGATCGTGGAACAGGATGAGCTGGAGCAGGCGCGCGAGATCGACCGGCTCGCCGGCGAGGCGCGCGAGGAGCCAGGCGATGTGCGTCGCGCGAAACGAGTGTTCGGCAATCGACTGGCGGCCCGAGCCGAGAAAGGCAAAGCCCGAGCGCGGGATCTGATTGAGCATGCCGACTTCGAACAGGTATTGAGCATTCTGGGTCATGGGTGCAATTCCTCCGGGGGATGGCGGCGATTCTAACATCCGCCGCACGGCGCGTCAAGCGGCGGCATTTTGCAATCAAATCTAGACAAGCGGTACAAGTGGCGCGATAATCCCGTTTGCACGCTTTTCACTCACGCACGACACGGAGGTCAGCATGGACCCGATCACCGCCGCCATTCTCGCCGCCATCACCGCGGGCCTTACCGCGGGGAGCACGGATGTCGCCAAAACCGCGCTGGTGGATGCCTATACCGCGTTCAAGGACTTGCTCAAGCGCAAGCTGGGTGACGAGAGCGACGTGGTGGAGGCCGTCGAAAAAATCGAGAGCAAGCCCGAATCGGCGGCGCGTCAAGCGACGC
>JBAVQS010000228.1:0-27395 GCA_049694275.1 Anaerolineae bacterium
ATCTAAAAGACAGAGACCAGGCCCCCGCCAAGGAACCTGGTCTCTCCGCCCTGATATTCCCAATCCTAATTGGGCGTCATCCCACTCGGAGTGCTGTCGCTCGCTGCAAAGTTGGGATCGAGCTGGTCAATCGCCTTGAGCAATTGCGCATCATCGCTCCCGCGCAATTGATCCGCGGTCATTCCGTTGAGCACGGTCGGGGACAATGGAATCGCGGTCGACGTGAGGGTGACTGGGAGATCCGGCACAATCCCCTTGTGCCAGATGACGCGCCCATTCGGCGTCAGCCATTCCTGTGTAGCAAGCAGCAGGGCCGAGCCGTCCGAAAGCCCGAACTGATTCAACACGGTGCCGGTGCCAAACGTGGTCTGACCTACCAGCTTGGCGCGATTTGCATCCTGCAATGCTCCCGAAACGATTTCCGACGCGCTGGCTGTCCCATTGTTAATCACGATGACCATCGGCAGAACCGTAGCGGACTGACTGGTATCAACCGGCACCGGGGTGATCCTGCCCTCTGCGTCCTTTTCCAAAAGCACATTACCGCTATTGACGAACTGGCTCGTTACGGCGACCGATTCACTCAACAGACCGCCTGGGTTGTTGCGGAGGTCGAGTACGATGCCCGTATAGCTTCCATCCTGCTTGATCGCGGCCAATGCCTTTTTCAGATCATCGCCCACACCCGAAGAAAAACCGGCAATGCGAATATCCGCAAGAGTTGTTCCGGGAATTTTTTGCCAGGTCACATTACGCATCAGGATTCGCGCTCGGGTAATCGTAAGGTCGCGCGTATCGCCAGAGCTTGGCGATTGAATCGTCAACGTGACCTGCGTACCGGCGGGACCGAGAATCTTGCCAATTACCTGGTCGAGCGATTGCCCGGTTACATCCTCGCCATTCACCTTCATAATAATGTCGCCCGGCTTGAGCCCGGCTTTTTGCGCCGGCGAATCGTCAATGGGCGCGACAATCACAATATGATCGTCCTTTTTTTCGACTTCGGCCCCAATCCCCTCGAATGAGCCCTGGGTAAAGTTGTTCTCTTGCTTGACCATTTCGGGGGTCATGAAGGAGGTATGCCCGGTATCGCCGAGCGAGTCCACCAGCCCCGAGATAGCGCCATAAGTTAACTTGGGCTCCTGCAAGGCAGACCGGTCAACGTAATGGCGTTGAATAATTTGCCAGGCCTCGCTCATTAACTGAAAATCGGGTGAATCGGACGTTTGCTTGGTCGTCTGCGCAAATGCCGGCAAGACCTGGCGGTCCAGAACAATCCCGCCCAGAACCCCGGTCGACAACAGCAACAGGACCAGGATCGGCACTAATACCAGCCATAATTTTCCCTTCACATTTCCTCCAACAGCTTGCAATCTACTCTACAATTGATACGTAGTTTAACCCTCTCCATATGACTCCCGCACACTGCGAAAACCTCTCCCACGCTTATTTTAGCAGAAAAACCCAGCCAGCGCACAGCCTCGGTTTATCGCTGACGGTAACCCTTCGGGCCCAGCCCTGTGCACAGAGCGGAGGGCGAGAGCGAAAAGATTACGACGAATCTGAGTTATAATGCAAAGCCTATGAACGATAAACGCAGCTATGTCCGCAACATGTTTGGCCGCATTGCACCCCGCTACGATCTGCTCAACCGGCTCATGTCAATGGGCATGGATCAGGCCTGGCGGCGCCGGGCAGCCCAGCTAGCCCTTGAGGGGTCCAGTGACTCGCCATGCGCGCTCGACCTGGCGACTGGGACGGGCGACCTCATTATCGCCCTGGACGAGTGCAAACCGGGAACGCGGGTGGTGGGGCTTGATCTCACCTACGAGATGCTGGCCCTTGCACCGAACAAGCTCGCCGGTTCGCCAGCAGGAACACATGCGTTGGGGCTCATCAACGGCGACGGCCTCGACCTCCCCTTTCCCGACAATACCTTTGACGCTATCACTTCAGCATTCATG
The DNA here is from genome assembly GCA_049694275.1 of Anaerolineae bacterium. Lineage (GTDB taxonomy): Bacteria > Chloroflexota > Anaerolineae > UBA4142 > SHND01 > JBAVQS01. Next base: position 1,965 of record JBAVQS010000228.1, read on the forward strand.
CTCCGCAATCTCGTCGACGTCGAGCGCGGTTTCCGCGAAATGGTTCGCGTGACCAGGCCGGGCGGCCGGATCGTCGCGCTCGAAATCACACGCCCCCGCCTCCCTGTCTGGCGCGCGCTGTTCGAACTCTACTTTTACCGGATGGTCCCCATTCTCGGAGGAATCATCAGCGGCGACCCCGGCGCCTATAGCTACCTGCCCAATTCCCTCCAACGATTCATCTCGCCCGAAGAGTTGGCGGCCACTATGGCGCGCGCCGGCGTCCGAGACGTGCGCTGGGTATTGCTCAACCTCGGGACAGTAGCCATTCATTATGGAGTCAAACCTTTCGTAAAAATTGGCTTGCACAATCCATGATGGGAGAGAGAAAATAGTCAAAATGGGAAAGCGCGGCGAACTCTGGTTCGCATTCCAAATCATTCTCTTCGGCCTGATCCTGATCGCTCCGACCGTGAGCTCATTTCCATTTCCATTGTGGCTGCGCGGGTTGGGACTCTTGATCCTGCTGATGGGCGGGCTCATCGGAACGCTGGGGCTTGTCCGGCTCGGTCGGAATCTCAGCCCCTTCCCCAAGCCCATCGATGGGGGACAGCTCGTTCAGACCGGCATTTATGGCTGGGTGCGCCATCCCATCTATTCAGGCCTCATCTTTAGCGCGTTCGGCTGGTCGCTCTTGACCAATACGCTCCTCGGGCTGGCGCTCGTCGTCGTCCTCTTTATCTTTTTCGATCTCAAATCACGTCGCGAGGAGCGGTGGTTGGCCGAGACCTATCCAGATTACACTGAATATAAGCAACACGTCAAAAAGTTAATTCCCGGAGTATATTGATATGGGCTATGGTCTTCGCGTCGATTTTGATATTCCTGCCACAATGCGCGACGGAACAGTATTACGCGCCAACATTTTCCGCCCTGACGCGCCGGGTGATTTTCCCGTTGCCCTGACGCGCACTCCATATGGCAAGGATTTTGCTACGTCCAATCCCATCCTTGACGCGGTGCGCCTCGCGCGCGCTGGCTATATTGTCATTATCCAGGATTGTCGCGGGCGGTTTGCTTCGGAAGGGACCTGGTTTCCCTTTCGACATGAAGGCGAGGATGGATATGATACGGTCGAATGGGCGGCGGCGCTCCCCGGCTCGAATGGCCGCGTGGGGATGTTCGGCGCGTCCTACTCGGGCTTTACACAATGGGCCACGGCCATGCAAAACCCGCCGCACCTGTACGCGCTCGTCCCCGCCATTACCTGGGCAGATGCGCTCGACGGAATCACCTGGCGCGGCGGCGCGGCTGAGTTGGGGACTTCGATCTATTGGTATCTCAGCATCCTCGGCCTCGAGCTTTTGCTGAGACGGCAGCGCGGCGCGCCGCCTATGGAGCAGATCAAAGCCGTCCGCGCCCTCGTGCAAGAGATCGACAATCTGCGCACACAAGGCTACTGGTCGTTACCACTCAATCAGTTTGCGCCGCTCAGGAATCATGATCTGCATGAGGCATTTGTGGAGCTCATTGCGGGGTGGGATATGCCTGACGCCTATGCGCACGTCTCACCTGCATCGGCGCACGACCGGATTCGGACGCCGGCGTTCAACATCGGCGGGTGGTACGACATCTTTACGCAGGGCACGCTCGACAACTATACCGCGCTTTCCGCTGCCGGCCCGACTCCCGAATCGCGCCAGGCACGCCTGCTCATGGGGCCCTGGTCCCACCTGCAGAACACAAACGTCGTCGGCGAGATGGATTTTGGATTCGCGTCCAACCTCAACTGGATCAATGTCCAGTTCGGCCTCACCGATCTCACCGCGCGGTGGTTTGATTACTGGCTGAAAGGAATTGAAAACGGGGTCACGCAAGAACCGCCCGTCAAGCTCTTTATCATGGGGGATAACGTGTGGCGCGACGAGAAAGAATGGCCGCTGGCGCGTACTCGCTATACCAACTGGTACCTGCAGGGCGCCCGCGGCCTCGCCCTCGATAAACCGGACGACGGGGACGATAGTCCGCCCGATCAGTACACCTATGACCCGGCCAATCCAACGCCGACGAATGGCGGGGCGCTCTTGATGAATCCGCTCTATCATGCGGGAGTATATGACCAGCGCGAAACCGAAGCGCGGCCTGATGGATTGAGCTATACCTCCGCTCCGCTCGAACGCGACGCCGAAGTAACCGGGCAGATTGTTTGCAAGCTCTGGGCCGCGAGCGATGCCCCTGATACCGATTTTGTCGCGCGGCTCGTGGATGTGCATCCCGATGGGTTTGCGCAAAACCTGGTGGATGGTATTATCCGCGCGCGGTATCGCAATGGGAATACCCCCGAGCTACTGGAACCGGGCCGGCCCTACGAGCTCACCATCGATCTCTGGTCCACGGCAAATGTGTTCAAAAAGGGACATCGCATCCGGCTCGATATCTGCAGCGCCAACTTTCCACGCTGGGATCGCAATCATAACACCGGTGCGCTGTTTGGCACGGATACAACCTTTTGCGTCGCTCACCAGACGGTATTCCACGATGCGGAGCATCCATCGCATGTGGTCCTGCCGATGATTCCAACATAGCGTTATAGCGCAAGCGATTCGATCGCATCTTGTATAACCCGCGCAGACGCCTCCAGGCCGCGCTGTTCTCCTTCGCTCAACGGGAGCTGCAGGACACGCTCGATGCCTTTCCGGTTTACGATGGTCGGCAGGCTGAGGCAAACGCCGTTCAATCCATACATTCCCTGTACGAGCGAAGAGACGCTCAGCACGCTGTTCTCATTGCGCACGATCGCATGGACAATCCGCCGCAGCCCGGTGGCAACGGCGTAAAAGGTCGCCCCTTTGCGCTTGATAATCTCATAAGCCGCGTGCCGGGTCGTCTGTGCAATCTCATCCCGGGCATCGTCGGTTAGCGCGCAATCATTCAGTCGGCAATAATCGTCGAGCCGCATCCCCGCCACATTCGCCAGGCTCCAGGTCGCCACCTGTGAATCGCCGTGCTCGCCGATGATAAAGGCATGCACGCTTCGCGGGTCTACCTTGAATTGCTGGCTCAAGAGATAGCGAAACCGCGCCGTGTCCAGGATCGTCCCCGAGCCGATGACCTGCTCCGGCGGCAGCCCCGACACCTTCCATGACACATAAGTCAGCACATCCACCGGGTTGGTCGCCACCAGCAGAATGGCATCGCGAGTCTGCTGCATCACCTGTGGAATAATACTCTTGAAAATGCCAGCGTTCCGCTTGAGCAGGTCGAGCCGCGTCTCGCCCGGTCGCTGATTGCTCCCGCCGGTAATAATCACGATATCCGCGTCCGCACAATCCCGATAATCTCCTGCCCAAACGCGCGCGGGCGCGGTAAAAGGCAGCGCATGGTTCAGGTCCATCGCTTCACCTTCGGCCCGTTCGTGATTAATATCAATCAGCACAATCTCGGCGGCTGTCCCGTCGAGCAGTAAGGCATAGGCCGCTGTTGCGCCGACGTTCCCAGCCCCGATAATCGCTACACGCACCGGATGTTGATCACTATTTGCCATCTCTTCCTCCATCAGATTCGGGACTATTCTAACATATCTCCCGGTCGCTTGGGGGACACCTGCCACGAAAAAGATGGGCCCAAAAGGTTAATTGACAGGGAGGCCATTTTAGGGTAAAAATGGTCTTTGTACGCGTCCGACTCCAAGCAAGTCCGACACCGGGGAGAATCATGCAAATTCTGGGAATTGATATTGGAGGTTCAGCAATCAAAGGCGCGCCCGTCGACGTTGAAACTGGCGCGCTCACGGCAGAACGGTTTCGCATTGAAGTTCCCAAGAAACCAAAGCCGGAACACGTGCTTGATTGTACGGTGGAACTGATCGAGCATTTTCAATGGCAAGGCCCGGTCGGCTGCACCTTTCCGGCCATCGTCAAAAATGGGGTAACCCTCTCCGCCGCCAACGTCGATAGGGAATGGATTGGCTACAAAACCCAAAAGATGCTCGCGAAAAAGACGCATCTGCCCATCCTTCTGATTAACGACGCCGACGCGGCCGGCATTGCCGAGATGGAATTTGGGGCAGGCCTGGGCGAAAAGGGCACGGTCATCATGTTGACCCTGGGCACCGGCATCGGCAGCGCCGTTTTTCTTGATGGGAAATTGTTGCCCAACACGGAACTCGGGCACCTAGAAATTCGCGGCAAGGACGCCGAAGATCGAGCCGCCGCACGCGTCAAGACCGAGAAAAAGTTGAGCTGGGCCCAATGGGCGGAGCGGTTGAACGAATACCTCGCCCGTGTCGACCTCATGCTGTCCCCTGACCTGTATATCATCGGCGGCGGGGTGAGCAAGAGTCACGAAGATTTTATCCCACTATTAAAAAGCTCGGCGCGCATCATGCCGGCGAAATTATTCAACGACGCCGGAATCGTCGGCGCCGCATTTGCGGCGCGCGAACTTGTCAAATAAAGCGGGCGGGATTATCCCGCCCGCCTTTTTTATCGTCCTTACGACACCCAATAACCTTACAAGGGGTGGACCGGTTCCACTCCTTTTCTTATTCTGCCGGTGTAGTTTCCAGCGCCTGCGCCAGCGTCGAGCGCAACTCGTTCACATCGAACGGCTTGGCCAGATAGCCGGCCGTCCCTACCTCTTGCGCCGCCGCGCGCGTCTGTTCTTCACCGCGAGCCGACATGATGATAACCGGAATATCTTTGTATTCTTGATATCGCTTGAGTCGTTTGAAAACACTCAGCCCGCTCAGACCGGGGAGCACCCAATCGAGCACAATTGCATCCGGATGCACAGTCCCCAGCATGTCGAGCGCAGTCTCGCCATCCGGCGCCTCAACACAATCATACTGCTCAGCCAGGGTCATCCGCACCAACTGACGCACCATCGGATCGTCGTCGACAATTAGAATTCTTTTCATATTATATCCAGGGGCTTGGGTCGCCGCCCGCTTGTTCGAGGGCTTCCCGCAAATCGGGTGGAAGCGCCGCCGAAAATTCGACCGGTTGCCCCGTCATGGGATGGATGAATGCAAGACGCCACGCGTGTAGAAATTGCCGTTCCAGTCCGAGTTTGTTCTTGCGCGCTCCGCCGTACACTGCATCGCCGGCAATCGGGTGATGAATAAAAGCAAGGTGCACACGAATCTGATGCGTCCGGCCGGTCTGCGGCTCGACGCGGAGCAACGTGTAATCTTCCAATCGCTCGGTGACATGGAACAGGGTGACTGCACTGCGCGCCGGCGTCCGGGTAACGACTGCAATCTTTTTACGGTCGTGCGGGTCGCGCCCCAGCGGCGCATCGATCCGGCCCTGCGCCACTGCCACCCGGCCCTGCACGAGCGCCAAATAAGTCTTGTGAACCTCACGGGAGGCAAACTGCGCCTGAAGCTTGTGCAGCGCCTCGTCCTGCCTGGCAATCACCAGCAGACCACTGGTGTCCCGGTCCAACCGGTGCACAATACCCGGCCGCTCGGCATTGCCCACCACCATTTCGGGCGCGTGCCACAACACCGCATTGACCAGCGTCCCACTCGCATGACCGGCGGCAGGATGCACAACCATGCCTGCCGGCTTGTTCACGACCAGCAGCGCATCATCCTCATAGACAATCGCCAGCGGAATATCCTGGCCGCGTGTCTCGACCGGCGACGGCGGCGGGATCGTGACCGTGACCGTTTCACCCGCAACCACACGATAATTCGCCTTGCGAGCGCGCCCCTGCACCCGGACGTGCCCCGCCTCGATCAACTGCTGAACGAACGAACGCGATAACGCGCCGACCCGGGCTGTGACAAATTTATCAAGCCGCTCTCCGCTCTCTTCCGGGTCCACCTCAAGAATATACGCCTGCTTATTATAATCCAATTTCGCCAGATTACCTATCTTATACATTCTACCCATTCCCACCCAAAAATCAACTGCCTCTTCGCATGAGCTAGGGCTTTTCAGTTCTCCGCTGTCATTCTGAGCATGGCGAAGAATCTCGTTCTCGCTGACGAGATTCTTCGTCGCGAAAAGCGTTCCTCAGAATGACAACCCACCTGTCAAGCGAAAACTGAAAAGCCCTGCGCATGAGCCAGTATACCGGGTCCCGGTCGCCTACACAAATACAACCCCATGCGTCAAGATGTGCCCGTCTTATCGGTCTGCGCTCAAGAAGTGAGACCTTTTCACTCCTTTGGTGTTATAATAGCAACGCTGGCCAGCGGGCAACCAGCCCGGACAGAGACATCACTCGGCCAGTTAGATGCGCAGTCTTTCTAGAGGAGTTGGCATGACGAGTTCCACCCCGCGTGTAGTGGTAACCGGTATCGGTTGTTTGACCCCGGTGGGCAATGATTTAAAGACAACATGGGAAAATATTAAAGCAGGACATTCCGGAATCGCGCCCATTACGCTCTTTGACACATCGAATCTCGAAACTCGCTTTGGCGGCGAGGTCAAGGGCTTTGACCCCCTCGCCCATTTTGATCGCAAGGAAGCCCGGCGGCTGGAGCGTTTTATGCAACTCGCCGTCGTCGCCGCCCGGGAAGCCGTCAAGGATTCTGGCCTGGAGATTAACGAAGCAAACTGTGAGCGGGTCGCGGTGGTCGTCGGCAGTGGGATCGGCGGAGCCATTGGGCTCATCGAAAACACACACACCTTTATCGCCAAAGGGCCCAAGCGGGTCAGTCCTATTTTTATCCCGATGGTGTTGATCGATAGCGCAGCGGGCATGATCGCGATCGACCAGCAAGCCAAAGGGCCCAACCTGGCAATCGTCACAGCGTGCGCGACTGGAGCGAATGCGATTGGCGAGTCGGCGGAAATGATCAAGCGCGGCGACGCTGACGTCGTGATCGCCGGCGGGGTGGAAGCGGCCATGTTTCCCCTGACCTTTGCCGGCTTTAACGTCATGGGGGCGCTCTCGACCCGCAACGACGACCCCGCTTCCGCCTGCCGCCCATTTGATACGACCCGTGATGGGTTTGTAATGAGCGAAGGGGCCGGCATTCTTATCCTCGAAAACGAGGAACATGCGCAAGCACGCGGCGCGAAAATCTATGGCGTCATTGCCGGCTATGGGACCAGCGCGGACGCAGTTCATTTTGCCACGCCGGATGCGGACGGCGCCGGCCTCGTCCGCTCGATGAAATGGGCTCTCCGCAAAGCAAACCTTGCGCCTAAAGAGATACAATACATCAATGCGCACGGCACCGGGACCAAATTGAATGATCCGACCGAAACCGTGGCGATCAAGCAGGTCTTTGGCGAAGACGCCTACAACATCCCGGTGAGCTCGACCAAGTCCATGCTCGGGCACATGCTCGGCGCAGCGGGCGCCGTCGAGACAATCGTGTGCCTCATGGCCATGCAGGACAGTCTACTGCCGCCGACCATACATTTGAATTCTCCCGATCCGGCCTGCGACCTCGACTATGTTCCCAACCGAGCGCGCCCAGCCCGGCTGGACGCGGTCATGTCCAACTCGATGGGGCTCGGTGGACACAACGCCTCGGTCATCGTCACTCGCTACGCCTGAACAAATCCCCGTCCGGTCAAAGGCGACCGACGATTTCAAATCTGAGGTCTAAATGGAGCGATACGCGCATATTGTCGGTTGGGGCAAGTATCTACCCACCAAAGTGTTGACCAACGACGACCTCGCCAAAATGGTAGATACCAACGATGCCTGGATTCGCGAGCGCAGCGGCATTAGCACACGCCACATTGCCACCAAAGAGACGACCGCCAGTATGGCGCTCTACGCGGCCCAGGAAGCGGTCGAAAATGCAGACATCAGCCCTACCGAGATCGACCTGGTCATCGTCGCCACCGCTACCCCTGAGCATTATTTTCCCGCAACCGCCTGTCTGGTCCAGGACCAACTGGGCGCCGAGAACGCGGGCGCTTTTGATCTCGAAGCCGGCTGCTCGGGCTTTGTCTATGCGCTGGCCGTTGCCAGCGCCATGATCCGGTCAGGGGTTCACAACACGGTTATGGTCATCGGCTCCGAAACCCTCTCGCGCGTCGTGGACTGGAAAGACCGCGGCACCTGCGTGCTCTTTGGCGACGGCGCGGGCGCAGTCCTGTTGCGTGGGAGCGACACCTACGGGGGCGTCCTTTCGACCGTGCTCGGCTCAGACGGTTCGGGCGGCGAGCTCTTGATTATCCCGGCCGGGGGCAGCAAGTATCCCGCCAACCTCGATACCGTGACCTCCAACCAGCACACAATCAAGATGAATGGACGCGAGGTCTATCGCTTTGCCACACGCGTCATGGCCGAGGCAGCCAAACAGGTCATCGAGCGAGCTCATCTCCCGATGGAAGAGATCGACCTCCTCATTCCGCACCAGGCCAACATCCGCATCATCGAATATGCAGCCAAAGCGCTCAAGCTCCCGCCCGAAAAGGTCTTTGTCAACCTGGAGCGCTATGGCAACACCTCGGCGGCCTCGATCCCGATTGCGCTCTGCGAGGCGATCGAGGCGCAGCGCGTCAACCCCGGCGACCACATTGTATTTGTCGGCTTTGGCGCTGGGCTCACCTGGGCGGCCGCCGCGGTCGAGTGGACCTCACCGACGATTGCTCCCAGAGCCAGCGCGCAAAAGGTCGCACAGGGAAAGCTCCGCTATACCTGGGCGCAGGTCAAATCCGTCGGGCATCGCGTCTTTCGCCACATCGATTCCGGCGTCAGCCACGTCATCGACAAATTCGAAGGCCAAAAGGAACAGACATAAACAGGGGGCGACCCCCATCCTCGTTGGGACGAACTGCATTATCTTTGGGGCGATCCGCCACGGGTCGCCCTGACATTATTTCACGTCGAATTCCCCTAATGTGATCTGCGCGAACGGGTGATCGCTGGCGTCGAGCAGCAATACGCTCGTGTCCGAGTTCGCATCATACATGAGCACCTGGACACGATACACGCCCGGTTTGAGGTCTCGCGGCAGCGTCAGCACGAAATGGTCCCGGATGATCGTCTCGGGAATCCAGAGGAGCGTCTGCCCGCTCGGCTCGCGGTCGACATTCAGAACCTTGTTCCCCTGTGCATCGACCAACCGCACCGACGCCGAATAATAGGCGTCGATCTTGTTCAGCGGCAGCCAGTTCAACGGCACATCCACCGTGGCGCCGGGCGCATAAGTGGGCTCGAACGGCGAAGCGAGCTCAACCCGCGCAGGGATAACTACCTCTTGCGCCCCCTCGCTCCCCACATTGGCATTGCCCTTGAGTGTAAACGCCCCCAGCGGTCCCCCGCTCGCCTGCAACGTAAATTCCACCTTGCCCGGATGCGCCGGCGCCGTCAAGCGCACCGGAATTACCGATGCAGAAGAGGTAACGAGCGGCGCACCGGTGCTTACCTGTTCTTGCTCCCCGCTACTCCAGCTCGCAGTCCACTGCACCCTGTCCGTCGCCTTGACGGCATAGGGCGAATCGCCGGTATTGTGCAGAATCACGTACGCAGTGAACGGCGCGCCCGCGGCAACCGGCGCGGGGATATAGAGCGATTGAGTGAGTTGGTCGGGTGTTTGGATATTCGGAGTGACCGCATAAACGCTCGCCATATCCCCCTCTTGAACCGGCTGCAACCCTGCCACATCGTCCAACTGCCCTGGACCGATTGTTCCCGGAATCTCAGCCAGCTCATTCCAGTGGAGGATTACATCGCGCACGCCATACGCTTGCAGCAGGCTGATGGAGCGCGCACTGGGGAAAAAGCGCATCTCGTACTCGAACGCCCCGCGCCCCGGCGGATTGAACCCGCTGTATCCATCCGGCGTATCCTGCCAGTGATAGGTCGAAAGATACTCTTTCGAGATATCGAGTCGCTGGCTGGCGTCCAGCCCCATCATCGGCAGTTCGAGGATGACGCCGTGCGGCTGCGCAGCCAGCCATCGGTATTCCGGGTCAATCTCGCCGGCGACCGGCAGCACAGTGATGTTGGCCGCCGGCAGCGCCAGGTACTCGAGCGCGATGAGGAGAACCCAGCCCATTGCGAATTTTGAATTGCGAATTTTGAATTGCGAATTCCTATCTCCTAATCCCAAATTCGCAATTCCCATCCCCGCCAACGCAGCGATGGCAAACATGATGAGGGCCTCAAACCGAACGGGGGCGCGCAGGGCCTGGAGCGGAGCGAATACCTTGTATAACCAGAAATAGGGCAAGGTGACGTTCGCCGGCTGCCCGGCTGCAAGGTACAGGCGCGGCCCGAGGGCCAGCACGAACGAGGTGAGCAAGAGCGCGAGCAGGAACCCACGCGGCCCCCGCCCTCGCCACAATCCGGCGATGGCAAAGACGAGCGCGAACACGCCTGGGAAGAGGTTGTCAAGCGGATACCCCCCCTCATAGTGTACCGGGTTGGGCGCAAGCCATTTACCATACACCACATTCTGCGGCGACACCTCGGTAAATTGCTTGAGGTTGGCGCTGAATGGCTCGCTCTCCTCCACGCTCCGGTGGAACCCCAGGTCGCGCTGCACCTGGAAATAGGGCAGCAGAAACGGCGCCAGCATAACCGCAATCAGCGCGCCAGCCACGAACAACCGGAAAATGAACCACCCACCACGTGAAGGACGCCAAGATTTATATAGATTTTCCCGTTGCGTTCTTTGCGGTTCAATCTTTGCCTCCCCCTTCCCATGGCGCGCGCCGTTCACGAGTAGATAAACCACATAGCATGCGACGGCTGTACCGCCAATGAGTGCATAATAGATGGAGGAGAGGGCCTGGAGGATGAAAAAGAGGGCGAACAGAACCACCGCGCGCGTCATAACGCCCTTGCGCGAGCCAGAGGCCATCCGCCGCAGGAACAAGAGCGCGAGCGGCAGCCAACCCAGCGTGAGGAGTTGGATCTGCGCCAGGTTCCCCAGATTGAACGGATTGAATGCATAGATCGCACCCGCAATCCAGCCGGCCGCCATCCCCCCTTCCCCCATCCAATCGAACACCAACAGATACATCCCGAACGCATCGAGCCAGAGCATCGCAAGGAGAACGAGGTTATAGCCAAAAATCGAATTCCCGGTCGCGAGCGTGACGGGGAGGGCGAGCAAGCCCTGCGGAACAAGCACCTCGGAAAAGGCAAGCGTATTGGCGTAGGGATAAAAAATGTTGGTGTTATAGAGACCGAGCGGGTTGGTAATGGCCGCGTGCCCCACCCAACCGATGATCCAGGTGTTGAGCAGCGCATCCTGTTTGTCCTCGACCGCATTCCAGACATGCAAAATGAGCGGGTTGGTGAGGACGAGCGCCAGGACCAAAAACAGGAGCGCCGCTGCCCAGTGTCGTTTCAGCACGAGGCCCATTATAGGGGCATCCGCAAAAATGGAAAAACACGGCCAGTTATTTCTTATGCCGTGTGCAGCGCTTTCAACCGGAAAGATTCTCCTGTTGCTGCGCGATCTCGATAAATGCGAGCATATTTTCGAGCGGGACATCCCGGGTGACGTCGTGCGAAGGAGCAAAGATGTAACCGCCTTCACGCCCGGCGTCCAACAACCGCTTACTTTCCCGGCGCACCTCGTCGGGCGTGCCGCGCGGCAAGGTGCTCTGAACGGATAGCCCACCGTGAAAAGTCAATCGTCCCCGATACTGCTTCATGAGGGCATAGACATCCATTACGTCCGGTTGAAAGGGGTTGAAACAGTTCAGACCAATATCGACCAAATCGTCAAACAGCTCGTCCACATCACCGCAAGAATGGATGAAAACGTATTTACCGGCGCCATGCACGACGGCGTACATGCGCTTGAGAACCGGCAGAATGTGCGCACGCCAGCGCTTGGGGCCCATCTGCAAGCCATGCTGTTGCCCCCAATCATCGCCAAAGTAAACCGCGTCGATGTCGTATTGGAGCGCTTGCCCGAGCTGCGCGATGTTATAGTCCGCGATCGCGTTCAACAGCTCGTCTACAAAAGCGGGGTGGTCGTGGAAATCGATCAACAAATTCTCCAGGCCCCGCAGCGTCCACGCGCGCTCGTAGAGTGAAAAACCGATCTGGAACACACGGAAGCAATCGCCGTGCAGGGCAAGCTTTTGGGGAATATCGGCAAAGAAACGCGGATCCAGCGGGTCGGGAAGCGTATACCCTTTGAGCGTCGGTTCGCTCAACACGCAACCTTTTGGGATGCCGATGTCCGGGTCAACGCTCCGGTCCCAGACCACGCCAAAGACATCGCGCACGCAGTCAGCGCCGACATCCTCGAAAAAGCCGATGTCACTCCCCAGTTTGAGGAGATGATTCTGCAACACGGCGTCGAGATCGTCCGCGCCAAAATGCTTCGTCAGCTTTGCCTTCGCCTCCTTGGTAAAGCCAAACGACCAGGGGACGTACGGGGGGCGCTTGCCATCCAAAACCAGTTTTACAAGCTCACGCTTGGTCATCATTCAGTTTCTCCGGCGCTCAGCATGTCTGAGGCGTACCCGGTCCCGGTGATCGCGTGGACCATTGCCCAAAAATTTTCGAGCGGTGTGTCAAGCTGGATATTGTGTGTCGGTCCGATGATCAATCCGCCATGCTTGCCGATTGTTTCGAGCCGCGTGACGACCTCGGCCTGGACTTGTACCGGGGTACCATACGGCAGCGTATTTTGCAGATCGATAGAACCCCAGAAACACAAGCGATCTCCATAGTCCTTCTTCAACCTCACCGGATCGAGGGCCGCGGGCTGAATCGGATTCAGGACGTCCAGTCCAATTTCGATCAGGTCCGGAATCATCGGATAGATCATGCCGTCGGAGTGGTAAGCAATCTTGACGTGCGAATTGATCTTTTTCAAGGAGGCGATCAGGTTCGCCATGCGCGGCTTGAAGTACTTGCGCCACATCGTCGGCGACATGAGCATCGCGTGTTGCCCTCCAATATCATCGCCCAGCCAGATCATATCGACGCCACGGCGCGCCAGTTCCTGGGTGACCGTGAGGTGATACTGGTATGGCAAATCCAGAATGCGGTTGGCAAGGTCGGGGTCCAGCGCCAGATCCATCATCAACTGCTCGTACCCGCGCAGCGCCCACGCCGTTTCAAAGATCGTCGTCGGGGTGACCCCGACAATCCAGTACTCCTCCTTGAATTCGCGAGCCACGCGCTCGGCTTCTGCATACAGTTGGGGGCGATGCGGGTCCGGCGCGTGATAGGTCTCGATTGCAGCGTCGGCGGCGAGAGGGTGGCCGAACGGTTCGGTGTATTTCCCTTTGCCAAAGCGCGTCATGTACTCGACACACTTCCATGTCACGCCCCATTCATCGGTGTAGACATCGACATCCTGATAGCCCGGGGCATAATAGCCGTTGACCCAGCCGACCGAAGTGAGAAGCAGGTCTTGACCGAGCATGCGCTCGAGCTCGTAGGTGTTGCCGCCGCCGTGAGGATTGTGGAGACCATGTCCCTGGAACTTGATATCCTCTTGGAGCCGTTCCGCGAACTCGGGCGTAAAGCTGATCTGCATAGGGCAGCGGTCGGGCTTTTCATGGTTGAGCGCAGTCAAGACGCGGTCACGGTGTTTCATGGGGCAATCAGCGCTTTGGCCAGCGCGACCGCGCGGTTGGCGTCCTGGGCGTATCCATCCGCGCCGATCTCGTGCGCGAATTCGTCGTTGAGCGGCGCGCCGCCCACCATCACTTTGAGCTGGCCGCGCAGCCCGGCTTGTTCGAGCGCATGCACAACCTCTCTCATGTTGGGCATGGTCGTTGTGAGGAGCGCGGACATTGCAATGAGATTCGCGCCGGTCTGGTGAACCGCCTCGACGAATTTCTCCGGCGGCACGTCCGCGCCCAAATCCACGATCTGAAATCCGGCGCCTTCGAGCATCATTCCTACCAGGTTCTTGCCGATATCGTGCAGATCGCCTTTGACGCTGCCGATCACCACTTTTCCGGTGGACTGGACCGGGACATTCTGCAAATGTGGCTTGAGGACCTGGAGGCCCGCTTTCATCGCGCGCGCCGCAATCAGCATCTCTGGCACATAGTACTCGCCGCGCTGAAATCGGTTGCCCACCTCCGCCATCGCGGGAATCATTCCTTCCGTTAAGATGGTCCGGGGATCGACGCCTGAGCGAACGGCCTGCTCTGTCTCTTGCCGGACCTGGTTCATATCGCCTTCGACGATTCCATCGAAAAGCGGTTGCAAGGTTGCATTCATGATCAGGAGAGTCTCCTTCGCAGGAGCGCCTGGAGCGCCACGGAGACGACGATGATAAAGCCGTAAATCACCTGCGTCCAATATTGGGTCAGCCCGACGGCCACAATGCCGGGGTTAATGGCGTTGATGATAAACGCCGCCACAAACGTGCCAAAGACGGTGCCCGCGCCGCCAAACACGGAGGTCCCACCCAGAAAGACGGCCGCCAGTGTATTCAAGAAATTGCCCTGCCCCATCGTCGGATAAAAGAATAGGATATCGGAACTCTGCATAAAACCTGCAAATGCGGCGGCCACTCCGACAAGGGCAAACACGGTGATCTTGACCCGATCGACATCCACCCCCATCAGGCGCGCGCTGTCCATGTTATCCCCCGTCAGATAGACATGCGCCCCGAATTGGGTGCGATTCAATAGAAACCACACCGCGATCGCCATCAGGATCATCCAGATGAACTGCATCGGAATCACGCCGCCGATCCGCCCGACGACCGCTTCGTGCAAGATCGAGTCCTGCATAAAGGTCAGACCCAATCCCTGCGCATTCGTCACCAGGATCACGACCCCGGCCCAAAAGAACTGGGTGCCGATGGTTGCGACGAGCGAGGGAATGCCGATCTTGACCACAATCCAGCCGTTCAAAAACCCGGCGACCAGGCCCGCCAGGAGACAGACGATAAAGCCCAGCCAAAAGTTGTGGGTGCTCAAATAGACAAGATCAAAGCCCGTCATTCCCCAGGCCATAATCGAGCCGAAGGACAGGTCAATTTCCGCGGTGATGACGATGAGGGTTAACGGGATCGCAACCATACCAAAGTAGGGCGTCGTAATCAGAAACGCATTATAGATATTGAACGACGTAAAGGTTTGAGGCGCTCCGACTAGAAACAACGCCCACACAAACAGGGCGACGGCGACAATGCCCATTTGCAGAGCATTCCTACGCGCCCAATTCGATAGGCCGCTGTGCTGCGCCGCCGCCGAGCGCGGTCGCTCCCCATCCGACACCGTATTCATTGCGCCACGCTCCCTTCCGCCCGCCGGCCCTGCACGCCGGGGCTGGTATCCAGGACCCCGGTGTGCGCCACCCGCTGCAACCGGTCAATCAGCTCTTCGAGTGACAACTGATTTTTCATAAACTGGCCGGCGATTGTGCCGCGATCCACGACGATGATGCGATCGGCGACCGGATAAACGTGAAAGATATTATGATCGATAAAGATAGCAGACTTGCCCGCCGTCTTGATTCCTTCTACAAAGTCCAGACACTTTTTCGTCTCGGACAGCGATAGCCCCATCGTCGGCTCGTCCAGCAGAATCAGCTCGGCCTTGAAATAGAGCGCGCGCGTGATGGCGACCCCCTGCCGCTCACCGCCCGAAAAGGTCTTGACCGTCGAGTCCGCCGTGACAGCCGCCGAGGTAAAGCCCATCGCCGTCTGCATCAATTTATTCGTTTCCTGTTTCATCGCGGCGACATCCAGGACGCCCCAGCGGTTCTTGAGCTCGCGTCCCATAAAGATGTTGCGCCACAACGATTGCTGGTCGGCGAGGGCGCGTTCTTGATAGACCACTTCGATGCCCAGGTCACGCCCCCTGGCCACGGTCAAATGCTCGATTTTCCGGCCATCCCAGTAGATCTCGCCGCCGGGGTCGGGCTGGTGATAACCGGTGATGATCTTGACCAGGGTGGACTTGCCGGCGCCGTTATCGCCGAGTAGCCCCACGACTTCGCCGTGGCCGACCTCGAGATTCACGTGATGGAGGGCGGCCACCTCGCCGAACGTCTTGGAGACATTCTTTAATTGGAGTAGATAATCCATCAATCGCTCTCCTTCGAGAGGGACCTGACACGCCGGAAGGGTCCTTGTATACCTCTGGCCAACCTGAATCACACCCTACCTAGAGCGAATTCCAATTCCATTTACGGCCTCGTTGTAGGGGCTGTGCCTCGTGCCTGCCCCGTCCAGTGCGGGCAACCATCCCACAGGCGGAACGTCCCTTTGGGAGACTTCCTGTGGTCGCGAGGGATTGCCCCTACGCACCCATCAACCGATATGGAATTCGCTCTAGCAACCCGCGCGACGTATCAGGTCCACTTGTACTTACCGGATGTTCTTTTGGGCTAGCGGCGCGATGATGTTGATGTTGCTCTTGTCCACAAAGCCTGCGCCGGTATTGACGTGCAAGCCGGAAAAACCATAGACCTTGGTCAGGCAGATTTGGAGGATGGGCAGATACCCTTGCAACCATTCCTGCTGATCAATCACGAGGTTCGTCCAGCCGCCCTGAATCGCCGTCACGGTCGCGGGCGAGAGATCAAAGCCGGCGATATAGATGTCGCCCGGTTTCTTGCTGGCGGCTTGCAGGTACGTCTGGGCTGCCGCCGTCATGGCGCCGTGATCAATCACGATGAGTTTGACGTCCGGATGCGACGAAACGTAGCTGGCGAAGGTCGCAGTGCCCGCCGTTGGATCGGCATTCGTCGCCTTGTCAATTTCGATGTAATCCACATTCAGGCCGGCGGCTTTGATCGCGTCCAGAATGCCCTTGGTTCGTTCACCGCGACCGGGGTTGGACAAAAGCCCCCACACCATCGCCCGGTCACCCTTCTTGACGCCGGAGCGCTTGACGGCTTCGTTGCCCAGAGACTGACCCGCCGGATAATTTTCCGCGCCCACGTAGCCAAAGCCGTTGGTCAGGTACTGGCCTTCGGCCGTGGGCAGCGTGACGTTCTGGCTGGTGACGATGATGCCCTGCTTTTCGGCATCGTTGATCAGGGGATCGAACGCTTCATCGCCGGGGTGTCCCATCACGGCGATTCCGTCAGGCTTGATCGCCGCAGAGGTGCGGAACTGCTGGATCATGGTCTGAGTATCCCAGTTGGACCACACATAGTCCACTTTGGGGCCCAGGTCTTTTTGGGCCTGTACGGCGCCGTTATAAACATTAACGGCAAAGGGCCCGCCCTCGGGGCCGCCCGGGAAAAAGACGATATGCACATTGCTGCACCACTGCCCCGCGGTCGAAACCGCGGGCGCCTGAGTCGGCTGCGCGGCGGCCGGCTGTGTCGGCGCGGGGGCAACCGCAGGCGTGCTGCAGGCTACCAGAGCGAACATTGCAATGAGCGTCATTGCAATGAAAAGAATCGTACGCATGTTGCGCGTGAACATTTTGGGGACTCCTTCCTTTTCGGAAAATAGGTAGAGCTCGAACGAACCGCAGGGTGGCTGGCCTCGTCGTTCAAACTCCATGTGCCTTTAGATAGACGTCGCGTTTAGGTTTGATGCAGTGATTACACCTCCTTGTGGTTTTGCTGCGCGACCTGATGGGTGCAAGACCGGGCTCAGGTCTGGACAGCAGCGAATTTTGTTCGCCGCGGTCGTCTCAGTTGTGGTGAGCAACGGAGCTTTTGCGTACGATCAACTGCGGCTGAAACAAGATCGCTTTGGACTGAACAAGGGTCTTGTTCTGCTCGCTTTCCTCAATCACCCGACACAGCTCTCTAACCGCAGAGCGACCCAACTCGACCATGTCCTGGCTGATGGTAGAGAGCGGGGGTTGGAAATAGGCCGCTTCGGGAATATCGTCAAAGCCGACAAGGGCCAATTCTTCCGGCGCCTGTCGGCCCAGCGCACATGCAGCTTGAAGGGCGCCCAATGCCATCTGGTCATTGCAAACGAACACGGCGTCGACATCCGGCCGCTGCTCCAACAGACGTCGCAAGCCCTGTTCCC
The DNA here is from genome assembly GCA_049694275.1 of Anaerolineae bacterium. Classification (GTDB taxonomy): domain Bacteria; phylum Chloroflexota; class Anaerolineae; order UBA4142; family SHND01; genus JBAVQS01. The sequence goes on from JBAVQS010000228.1 coordinate 19,807, forward strand.
CACTGGCAGGCATCCAATCTCCTTCGACGACAAGCTGCTCTTCAATCACGCCCCCGGCCGCGCGCAATGCCTCTTCCCAGCCGGAGCGACGCTCACGCACTTCCCACCATCCGGCTGGCCCTGTGATCAAGCCAATGCTTCGATAGCCGTTTGCCAACAGGTGCTCTGTCGCCATTCGGCCGCCGCTCCGATTATCCACGGCCACCACCGAAAGGTTGGGGTCAGGGCGCATGCTGAGAAAGACGATGGGCAGCGATGATTGAATTGCAACCTCACTAATCCAGCTCCGGTTATTGCCGATTTCAGGCACAGCCCAGATAATGCCGTCCACATGCCGTGAGGTAAGTTCACGCCACAGGTGTCCAACCTCACTACTTTCAGGCTGATGGACAAGATGGAGCTGAACGGTATAGCCTAACTCATCGGCCTGCCTTTCGATGCCGGAAAGAGTACGCGAGGGACCGAAATACTCCAGGCCAGCGCCGACGACGCCCAGAATCCGACTATGCCCTTGGATGAGCGTGCGGGCAATCAGACTGGGCTCGTAAGACAGGCGGTTGATGACGTGCTGTACGCGCTGGCGGGTCTCGCGAGAGACATCGGGGTGGTTATTGACGACGCGCGAGACAGTCTGAGGCGAAACGCCTGCTTCTCGGGCCACGCGTTTGATGGTTACACGCTTTTCAACGGCCATACGTTGTCGCAACTCGACGCGAGACGCGTCGACCGGTCAGCTTGAGTTTCATGGTTCGGCCTCTGAAAACGAAAGCCCTTGGTTCGCGGCGCGCAACGCCGGAACAAAAGGCTTGTTCAAAAAGACCGTATTACCGCGCGAACAGAAAGAACTATCATGGGGGTACTTTCTGAGAACGTTCCCGGTAACGATACCAAAAGCATTATACTAGAGAGTAGGGGTACTGTCAAAATGGGTTTTGTTCGATTTTCAGCAAACTTGAAATAGATCGCGAAATCGCTTGTCATTCTGAGAATCTCGATTTGCGCGAACGAGATTTCGTGATGTACTGAAACTTGAAATAGATCGCGAATGACGGTAAACTTCCAGCAACACCGCGAGTTTATCTTGCCTAAATTTTGGAGGACCGATCCATCATGCCCATTGAGCGGAAAATGCCAATCGAAATCTCCCAGTTTGAATCATTCCTGAAAAAGCCGAACAGCGATCCCACCGGACCGGCCAGCTTTTTCAACAGCGGCGAAATTGTGGTGACCCGCGTGCCGGCGCGCCTGGATGTGATGGGGGGAATTGCGGATTATTCCGGCGCGAATGTCTGTGAGGGGGTTCTGGGACGCGGGATGGTCATCGCCTTGCAGCCCCGCACCGATCGGACGTTGCGGATTCGAACGATGCAAGCCCATCACAAGAGCCTGCCGGTCGAGACCCGGATTCCGCTGGACTATTTTGAGATGGGTGAAGACTTTGTCTCGTACGAGCAGGTTCAAGCGCTATGCCGGTCCAATCCGCTCGCCTCCTGGGCCGCTTATGTGGGGGGCAGTATCTTTACGCTGCTCAAAGAAGAGTCTGTTCATCTGCCTTTTGGGTTTAGCCTGTTCTTGATGAGCGGCGTCCCAATGAATGTGGGGATTGGCAGCTCGGCTGCAGTCGAAATCGCCACCTTGTATTGTCTACAGAACTATTTGCACCTGGCTCTCTCGGAGACACACCTGGCCCGCCTGGGGCAGCTCGCAGAAAACCTGGTGGTCGGCGCGCCCTGCGGCATCATGGACCAAATTACGGTGACCAGCGGACGCCAGGGGAAACTGACGCATATCCTGTGCCGTCCTGGCCGTATCCTGCAAGAGGTTGAAATCCCGCCGGGCACGGCCTTTGTCGGCATCAACTCCATGGTGAAACATTCTGTCGCAGGGGCCGCGTATGGCGATGTGCGCATTGGCGCCTTTATGGGCAAGCGGATTATCAATCACCTGCGCTCCCAGGCGGGTGATCCGCCGCTCCAGTTTCTGACCGAGCTCACGGTCGATTCCTTTGAAAAGGATTATCAGGCGCTCCTGCCAGAGACGCTGGTGGGCTCTGAATTTCTTGCCGCCTATCAATCCCATGATGACCCGATCACCCAGGTTCAGCCGGATGCGACCTATCGCATCCGGGGGCCCGCCGCGCACCCGGTGTATGAGAATGAACGCGTTTTGCAATTCATCGACTGCCTGCAAGCCGCCTCTGCAAAGGATGAAACCGCTTTGATACGCGCCGGCGAATGTATGTTCGCCTGTCATCACAGTTACCGCGATAACTGCCTCCTCTCGGTTCCCGAAGTGGATTTCATCGTGGAGGCGGTCCGAACGCGCGGCCCCCACAAAGGGCTCTACGGCGCCAAGATCACCGGCGGCGGATCGGGTGGAACCGTTGTGGTCTTTGGCAAGCAGGAGGCGCTGGACGAGGAGATTCCGGCCATCGTGAGAGAATACCAGCGCTTGACCGGCCTGGAGGCGGATGTTTTCGAAGGCACTTCACCCGGCGCCGTAGAATTCGGCGCATTTCGATATACTTTTGGCCCGACAGGATGGTCTCGATCGATATGAAAATTAAAGCCGTAGTTCCGATTGCCGGATTGGGGACGCGCTTTTTTCCTGCCTCATACGCCTGCAAAAAAGAGCTCTTCCCGGTTGTCGGGCCGGACGGAATCGCACGCGCCCTTTTGCACTATCAGATCATGGATCTCCTGGCCGCCGGGATCGAACAGATTTGCCTGGTGATCAGGCCCGGCGAAGAACGCCTGGTTGTCGATTACTTGCAGGGCCCCGGCGACGATTATCTGCAACGGCTGGGGCAGAATTCTCCCCTCGCCCAGGAAGCGGCAAGAATGCGGGCGGCGCTGGACCATATCTCTTTTGCGATGCAGGCCAGCCAGGAGGGTTATGGGCATGCGGTTTATCAGAGCAGAGCATTTGCCCATCATGAGCCCATCCTGCTCTGCCTGGGGGACCATCTGTTTCGGGGGCGCAGCCACTCGTGCCATCGCCAACTGATAGAGGCCTATGAGCGGTGCGGGGGCCAGTCCCTCTCGGCGGTGAATCGGATTCGCGCGCAAGACCTGAAAGGCTATGGAACCATCGCCGGCCAGCGAAGGCCCGGTGACCCCAGTCTCATCGATGTTTCGCGCATCGTCGAAAAGCCCTCGGTCGAGCTGGCCCGACAAGAGCTGGTCGTCGACGGGTTAGAGCCGGACGAATTTCTGGGCTGGTTTGGCATGCACGTCCTCAGCCCGTCCATCTATGAGATTCTCGAGCACATGATCGCGAAAGACATCCGGCAAAAGGGCGAGATCCAGTTAACCTATGCGCAAGAGCTCCAGAGGCAACAGCAAGGGTACTGCGCTTTCGAGATGCAGGATGCCCGGCGCTTTGATTTTGGCGCGCCTCAGGATTTCGTCAAGAGCGTGCAAGAATTCAGTTCCGTGGAGTGTTAACGATTCGACTCTACCGCGATTTACTATGGTTATCTCGTGCACGCAGAGTTATTGGCTACCCTGTGTGTTTTCTCTTTATCCTTCTGAATCAAACCAATCACGCCATTTGCGCGTTTTCCTCTGTCACTCCTCAGCAGATAAACCCGCAAATCTTGCGCGCAGGGGGTTGGATGTTGGTCCCCTGCTGCGCGATGCGGTCCACCCCGTAGAGGTAGGTGCGGCTGCCGTCCGAGAGCACCTGCGTCAAGCCGGGCTGCGGATCGAGCACGTAGCGCGTCACCGGGCCGGTGTCTACCTGCTGGCTCATCCGCTCGCCCAACCCGTTGTAGGTATAGTAGATCGTGGACCCCAGGTCCAGCGGCCCATTCTGCTGCCCGTTCCAATACAGCGCTTTCAGCCGGTTCGCCTAGTGATAAGTGTAGATGCGGTGTTGTTGGTCGTGCTCGAGTAGGTGTACATCCCGCCGCTCGCCGATGTGTCGGGGCGCACGTCCATCTCCCGGTTGTGACCCTCATCAGTATCCACATTTGGATTAACAAGATTGCAGCGCATAGGTTAGGTTCAGAAATACTATGTTTCGATAAATCTTCCGCAACTCATTGTAATCCACTGCATTCTCAAGTTCCGCGCCTGGCGCACCCGACTCGATCACGAGTAGTTCATTCGGACCATGATACAAAACTCGCGAAGTCGGGTATTGATCGTTTCTTGGCACCCATCCTAAAAGCTCCAATTGACGGGCGTAAGTATCCAGCGCCTCCGTAACCGATAGCTGCGTACCGATTACAAAATATGCTCTCGCGTAATAGCAGGTATCGTTACTGTTGGTTCCGTGTTCATTGTCAAAAACGTCATAATAAACGACTTTCACAATAGCGAGTTCTTTGACCTGCGGCAATTGGGCTACCGCCTGATCTAATCCAAGCCTAGCCTCTTTTTGCTTTTGTGGGTCAGGACCCAGCCATGAACATGATTGAAGTAGCAACAGGCATAACGCTACGCTGAAAATAGAATACAACCGATTCATAGTAAGAAGCTCCCAACGTGCTAATCTGCCATTGCGAAATATCTTTGGAAGATAGAGATAGATCGGCGAGCACTATCCTTGGCCTCTCGGACCTGTACCTCCGATCCTTTAACCTTGGTAACCTTACTGGTAATGAATGCGTCCAAGCTGAGAGATTTATCTTGAAAGTCGTATATCGTATCAAATCCCAGCCCCTGTCCCTCTGGACTCGCTTTAGGTGCACCATACCGATATGCGTGCCATATTGCAACAGCATCTGTGATGGTCCATTCCCATAAGCTCGAATGACTTGCTTGCAAAGCACTTCCCCCTGTTCCAAATCGGTAATCGGCAAGCTCGCGCACGTAAGCTGAGATGAACCGAATGGTGAAAGGCTCATTGACGAGCTTTTCGCCCACACTTGACCTGCTTTCACCCAGACTGATATCTAATTTCATAGAACTGTCGCAGTAATTGGCGAAGTAGCTTGCAACTGACTGGGCGGTCGCGTAATGGACATTACCCGTACCTGGTCCCATGTCTGAAGGCCAAGCATCGATTATGCGTGTGCTCCAGGGGTTGAGTCGGAAAAATGTGTCCGGAATGGTGTCCTTCAAGACATTTGTATCTATTCTTTGTTCTGACTCATAGATACCAGCCACTACTTGCCATGGCACTCCATAGTTATGAGCCTCCTGCTTGACGATATCCAACCAGCGCAAAGTCCAATTGCCTGGCCCCAAATGCTGATCCCAGTATTCACTGCCCCCTGAACAGCCCAGCCCCCCTGGCAAACACCAACCGAATCGATTCGAATAGCCGCCGTTTTGAAGTGCATACTCATCGCATGCCGTCGAGTTGGGGTCATCATCACACGGATTTAGCCCAGTGCGGTCAACCGAATTCACCGGGTTCCCATTGGTGTAATTCCACTGATTGAGCGTCAGCGGATTATTGTAATCCCCTGCCCACGTATCCTTGGTGATAAAACGTCCGGTCGAACTGTCATAGTATCGCGCTCTCAAATAGACGAATCCCGAGGTGCCATCCGTTTGTTCACCGGCAAAGCCGTACATGCTCGACCCCGTCCCGCTCTTGGCGAGTGTGTTGCCATACGGATCATAGCGCATATCCTCGATGACGTTGCCGCTGCTGTTGTAGAGTTGGCGCACCGAACCAAGGCCATCCACGCCAAAGTACTGCACATTAGCGCCTTGCTGCGCGATGCGCCCTGCTCCGTAGAGATAGGTGTCCGTGCCATCACTCAGCACCTGGGTTAGCCCTGCCGCCGGATCATTGACGTAGCGCGTGGAGGACTTGGTTGGCGTGAAAGTGGGCATGTCCGTTGGTGTACATTTTGGTGTCGCTATTCATATCTGCGACGCCATTGTCGCATCTACATGGGTAGCATGACCATCAACGTGTCTGCCCGATAGGGATGGAGTAGGAGACGCGATTCAGCCTAATGCCATTGATCTATTCGTCCATCTCTTTTTCACTATTTTATAGGTCACGACGATTGCACAGGAAACCAGATACCATACTACTGCATTCAGCAACAAGGTTGAGACGTTGAAACTCTCGACATTTGTTGCTATGCATAAAGTATTGTGCGGACACAGGTCTCCCCCTTGCACATCGTCAACCAGGGTTATAAAAGGAAATGGAAAGCCTCGGGTTGCGTGCCAAGTTACTTTTGATGTCGCTTCAGACTCGGGCGTAATGTTGAACGCAATCAACGTCAACATTACCCCAAGCGCAATTTTCATAATACTTGGTCGAAGGAATGTCCAGATTTTTCTCATAATGACTTATTCCTGTTGGAACCCCTAACCCATCATCTTACAGCCATTGCCCATCTCACATGGCCGCCAGGATGTAGGGGATCCATGCTATCAACCGAGCTCGCCCAAGATTTGTCGAAAAAGTCCCAATCTATCCTTCGCCCTTCACCTATGGCTTGACGCTGTTTAGAGGATCCACCCCTCACATCCCAATATTGCTCCCCTGGATATGAATCATTAAACACCATAGCGCATATCCTCAATGACATTCCCGCTGCTGTTATTGTTTGCCGCAATCTGCGGCGATTTCGAGGTGTACTGGTTCCGCGTCACATTCGTCGGCGTGGCCCAACTCCCCGTCCCGCCCGTACGCGCTGGGTCACATGGTACATCGCCGTCCTGATGCCAGTCGTGGTCGGTTAGTTGCCCCACGGGTCATGATGATGACGTTTACGGACTAGGCCAGCGCATTTTGCAGTGTGCCACGATGTCGGTAGACCCAGGCGGCGGCGCGAGCGCGCCAGGCGAGCGCCCACACCAGCTCGGGGGCAGTCCCGCCGGAGGTGGTGTCCGGCGTAACGCCCGCTTCGTCGGCTTCATTGGCAGCGGCGTGGACGACGAACTCGACGATCCGATCGACAAAGCCGCGTCGCTGTTTGGCAGAGAGACCGTAGGCGTCGACCAGGGCGCGGAGCTGCCGGGCGCGGTCCGTGAGGGACGGCAGACCTTCCCGTTCGGCGACGATGTCGTCATGGAGCTTGACGTTGAGCCAGCAGGCCTGCGCTAAATCGACGAGGGGATCGACCGGCCCCGCGCGTTCCCAATCGATCAAGGCCACCGGAAGGCCCGCGCGCGTCACGATATTCCAGGGGGCGACATCGCAGTGACCCACAATGCGAACCGGTCCACCGAGGGCGCGACCGAACCAGGGCCACCAGACTGCGCCGGCCGGAGGCCAAAAAGAGGCCGTGGCTGCATGCAGCTCGCGCAAGAGTTGGCCGACCGCGGCAATCCCTTCGAGACCCCACGGCCCGCGGTCGAGGAACTCGCCCTCAATATAGCTGAGTGTCTCGCGGCCCTCCGGATCAAATCCCGACCCGACCACACGCGGCGCGCCGGCAAAACCGACACTCTCCAGATGGCGGAGCAGCGCGTGGACCGCAGGGGTCCAGGGGCCGGCATCGCGCACGACGATTGCCCCCTCCCGGCGAACGTTCGTGGGATGAAAGCGGCTTGCAGCGCGCAATATTTCAGACATGGTTTGACAATTCCTTTACCCCCACGTTATAATAGACGTGCCAGTGATTCCTTGCGGAACATTGAGCATCGTCCGTGACCCAACCATATTCCGTA
>JBAVQS010000229.1:0-1581 GCA_049694275.1 Anaerolineae bacterium
CCCTCTGTGCTAATATAGTCTGGTACAACTTCCGCCGAGTAATTAGTGTAGAATTCAGAGGGCGGAAGGAGAACCAGTATGTTTCAGAGCGAACAGACCGAAGTCCGTGGGAACGGCCACCTGACGCTGACGGTGCCCGATCCTGAGGTACCGCCGCGCGCCAAGCGCCGGCAGTTCAGTCCGGAATATAAGAAACACATTCTTGAAGAGGCGGACGCTTGCACCGAGCGCGGCCAGATCGGGGCGCTCCTACGCCGCGAGGGCCTCTACAGCTCGCATCTCGACAAGTGGCGCCGCCAGCGCGAGCAGGGCACGCTTGCAGGGCTGACCGCCAAACCGCGTGGCCGCAAGCCTAATCCCGAGGCGGTCGAACTCGCCCGACTGCGCCGCGAGAATGAACGCTTGCAGCACAAGCTCCAACGGGCTGAAACGATCATTGCGTTCCAAAAAAAACTTGCGGACCTGCTCGGGATTCCGCTGGAGAACCCGCAGCCGGAGGAGCCGAACGAATGAAGCTCGTGCCGGAACTGGCTCCGCAGGTTGGTTACCAGGCGGCCTGCGCTGTCCTCGGCGTGCCCCGCAGCAGCTTCTATCGAAGCCAGGCCCCGGCACCGGCGACGGGGCCAGAGGTCGAGGCGGCTCCGGCGGTCAAAGCGCCGCCGCCCCGGGCGCTGGCACCCGCCGAAAAAGAGCAGGTGGTGGCGGTGTTGAATAGCGAGCGCTTCCAGGATCAGTCCGTGCGGGAGGTGTATGCCACGCTGCTCGACGAAGGCACGTATCTGTGCTCCCCGCGCACGATGTATCGGGTGTTGGATGAAAAACAGGAGGTCCGGGAGCGCCGCAACCTCCTCGCCCATCCGGCCTATGCTAAGCCCGAACTCTTGGCGACTGCCCCCAACCGGCTCTGGTCCTGGGACATCACCAAGCTGCGGGGACCCGCGCCCTGGAGCTACTTCTATCTGTATGTCATTCTCGACGTGTTCAGCCGCTACGTGGTCGGCTGGATGATCGCCGAACGTGAGTCCGAAGAGTTAGCTCAAGAGTTGATCGCGGCGACCTGTGCCAAGCAAGGCATTCCCGCCGGGCAACTGACGATCCATGCCGACAATGGCAGTGCGATGGCATCCAAAACGGTGGCCCAACTCTTGTGCGACCTGGGGGTAACCAAAACCCATTCCCGCCCGCACGTGTCGGATGACAATCCGTATTCCGAAGCGCAGTTCAAGACGATGAAATACCGCCCGGACTATCCCGCGCGCTTTGGCAGTCTGGCCGATGCGCGAGCCTGGGCGCAAGCGTTCTTCGCCTGGTATAACCAGGCGCATCATCACACCGGTTTGGCGTTGCTCACGCCAATGGTGGTGCACTATGGACAGGCCAACCAGGTCTTGCAAGCACGGCAGCAGACCTTGCAGGCGGCGTATGTGGCCCATCCCGAACGCTTCGTGAAAGGCCCACCGCAACCTGGTCGCCTGCCAGCCGCAGTTTGGATCAATCCGCCGAAAGTGGCGGGGCAACCCGAGCCAAGAACGCTACCCTAAATTCTGAAAAAAGTTGTACCAGACCTATTGACACATTCCG
>JBAVQS010000230.1:0-9383 GCA_049694275.1 Anaerolineae bacterium
CGGCCGTGCAAGCGGGCAAGCAGACCTGGACGCCCATCTTTATGTGGCCCAGCGGCGACGTCGGGCTGGATGCCGTCGCGCCGGTCTATGACCAGAACGGCAAGCTGTTGGGGGTGCTCGATACCTCGTTGACCCTGAACGGTATCGGCGACTTTTTGCAAAGCCTTAAGGTCTCTCCGCACGGGCAGACGTTTATCATGGAACGCTCGGGGTTGCTGGTCGCGTCGTCGACTGGCCAAGAAGTGTACACGCGCTCGGGCGACGAATTGAACCGCCTCTCGGCGTTTGACAGCAAGAATCCTCTGGTGCAGTCTGCGGCGCGGACGCTCGCGCAACGATTGGGCAAGTTGACCGGGATTAATGCCGACGAACAGTTTTACTTTGATCTGGCGGGGGAACGACAGTTCACCCAGGTCACGCCCTATCGTGATCCGTATGGACTCGACTGGCTGATTGTCACCGTCATCCCTGAATCGGATTTTATGTCGCAGATCGAGGCCAACAACCGCAATGCCGCGCTGCTTATCGCGGCGTCGCTGCTCATGTCTGTTATTCTCGCCGCCGCGCTGACCCGCTGGGTGACGCGTCCAATTCTGCAATTGAATCAATCTGCCAGGGCGCTCGCACGCGGCGATTGGACCCACCGAACGGCAATTGACCGCGGCGACGAAGTGGGCGAATTATCCCGGTCCTTCGACGATATGGCCGAGCAACTGCAGGTCTCATTCGCTTCTCTGAAGACGAGCGAAGAAAAGTACCGCGCCCTGTTTGAAAACGCCGTGGAGGGCATCTTTCAGTCCTCGCCCGCGGGGTATTTTTTCAGCGTCAACCTGGCTATGGCGCGGATGTATGGCTACGCCTCGCCTGAACAGATGGTCGCGGCGGTGCGCGTGATCCGGGAGCAGCTTTACGTGGACCCGGCGCGGCGTGACGAGCTGCAGCGCATCCTGGCGGAAAAGGGGCTGGTCGAAGATTTTGAAGCGGCGCAATATCGTCAAGATGGAAGCATCATCTGGATCTCGACGAACACCCGCGCCGTGCGCGATGCGGACGGCAAGATGCTCTTTTTTGAGGGCTTTGTCAGCGATATTACGGAGCGTAAGCGAACACAAGATGCGCTCCAGTCCAGCGAAGAACGCTTTCGCGCATTGACCGAAGACAGTTCGGATGGCATCGCCGTGATTAACGCCCGGATGGAGAATATCTACCGCAGTCCGTCGCGCAAACAGATCCTGGGTTATGACGCGAGCGAGCCGGCCGGCGCACTCGAAACGGTGCATCCTGATGATCTGCCTCTCGTCAGACAGGCGCTCGAACGCCTTATACGCGACCCCGGCGTAATCGTTGCCATGCAGGTCCGTCTCTTGCACAAGGATGGCTCGTGGCGGTGGGCCGATCTGAAGGGCAAGAACCTGCTGGCCCATCCGGCGGTGAAAGGGATTGTCGTCAATTATAGTGATGTCACCGAGCGCAAGCGCGCCGAACAGCAGATTCAGCTTTCGCTCGAACGCCTCAACGTGCTGCATTCAATCGATATGGCAATCACCGCCAATGTGGAGGCGTCGGTCGTTCTTGATATCCTGCTCGCTCAAGTCCTCCGCCATTTCCAGGTTGATGCCGCCGCCGTCTGGCTGTTGAACGAGGCGACCGGCAATGTCGAGTATGCAGACGGGCGCGGCTTTAAAATGCCGCTGCGCGAGGGCGCAGCCCTGCGGTTAGGCGAGGGATTGGCGGGACAGGTTGCGCACGACCGTCGTACTCTGCATATTCACAATCTGGCGCAGAGCGAGCAAGCAACCGCAAGTCCATTCCGCGCCGAAGAGAGATTCGTCGGTTACATCGGCGTGCCTTTGGTCGCCAAAGGCCAACTCCGCGGCGTCCTCGAGCTCTTGCACCGGGTTCCGCTGCCGCTCGATCCAGACTCGCTGGGGTTTGTGGAAACGCTCGCCACGCAGGCCGCGATTGCCATAGAGGATATGGCCCTCTTTGCAGATCTGCAGCGCTCGAATGCCGAGCTATCGCTGGCGTACGACACGACGCTGGAAGGGTGGTCACACGCGCTCGACCTGCGCGACAAAGAGACGGAAGGGCATACCCAGCGCGTCACGGACGGCGCCGTGCGCCTGGCGCGCGCAATGGGTTTTGGCGAGGCCGAATTGGTGCAGGTGCGCCGCGGGGGATTGCTGCACGATATCGGCAAGATAGGCATCCCCGATTCGATTCTGCTCAAGCCGGGTTCACTCACGCCGCAAGAAATGGATACCATGCACACACACCCGGAACTGGCCTATAACCTGCTCTTTCCAATCGCCTATCTCCGTCCGGCGCTCGATATTCCCTACTGCCACCACGAGAAATGGGATGGCACGGGCTATCCCCGCGGGTTGAAGGGCGAAGAGATTCCGCTCGTCGCGCGCATCTTTGCGGTTATCGATGTCTGGGATGCCTTACGGTCGGACCGTCCCTATCGTCCCGCCTGGCCGCGTGAGCAGGCGATCGAGTACATCCGTTCACAGGCGGGTAAGTATTTTGACCCGCAGGTGGTCGAAATGTTTTTAGAGAGGATGTCGGCCGACCAGTAGGGGCAGGTTTCAAACCTGCTCCTACATGCCTGCCCCTACATGCCCCTACGAAATGACACAATGATCGATATACCGACGGAAATTCCTCCTACAAACGCACAAATTCCCCGTTACTTGACAATAAACTATTGACTCGAACCAAGAATCATGCTATATTATTGCCATCCCACTTACTTTCTCTCTGAATAAAAGTATTACATACTGAAAGTAACTATATAAATCATGAATTACCCACGAACGATAACGGCTCAGGCGATGCGAGGTATCAACCGCTCTGCGGTTATCGAAATGATTCGCCGCGAAAGCCCGATCTCGCGGAACGAGATTGCCGAACGGCTGGATGTCAGCCTCCCTACCGTCATGCGCATCGTCGACGAGCTCATCAAAGAGGACCTGATCCGACCCCGGAGCTCGACCCAATGGACGGGCGGCCGCCGCCGGTCACTGCTGGAATTTAACGCGGAGGGCCAGGTTGTCATCGGGATTGACCTGGGCGGCGTCAAATTCTATGGGGCCATTGCCGACCTCGGTGGGAATATCTTGGAAGAGGCGGATGTCGAGCGGGAGGAGAAGACCGGCGAAGAGAGTTACAGCCAGCTTGTCGGCCTCATCAACCGGTTGCTGGCAAGCGCGAGCATCAAGGAGCGCCGCCTCCGCGGGATTGGCGTTGGCGTACCCGGTATCACCCATCACAAGGAGGGGATCGTCACCTGGTCCTTCGCCCTGAACTGGCAGGATTACCCCCTCAAGCAAAAACTGACGAACGCGTTCCAGATGCCGATTACCGTGGACAATGACGTGAACCTGGCGGCGGTGGGGGAGCTATGGTTTGGCGCGGGGCAGAATACTCAGAACATGGTCCTGGTCACGGTGGGCACCGGCATCGGCGCGGGGGTCATTATCGACGGAACGCTCTATCGCGGATCGCGCGAGGCGTCGGGCGAAGTGGGTCACATGATTGTGGGACGCGAGTTCCTGGGTAAGCGCTTTGCGGATTTCGGCGCGCTCGAAACGATGGCTTCGGGGACGGGCATCGCCGCGCGCGGGCGACAGGCGTTTGACGGCCCGCGCCCCGCGTCTCCTCTGGCCGGCCCGTCGGCGCAAGAGGTGTTTGACGCCGCGCGGCAGGGACAGGCGTGGGCCGCGCAGGTGATCGACGAGACCTTTGATTACCTGGCAATTGCGATTGGCAACCTGAGCGTCGCGTTCGATCCCGAAGTCATTGTGCTGGGGGGCGGATTGTCGCGCTGGGCCGACCCACTCGTCGAGCCGATCCTGCGCCGGCTGGAAGGGATGATCCCGACGCTCCCCCGGCTGGTGGTATCGCCGCTCGGTCGCCGGGCTGTGACGATGGGGGCCATCACCAACATTCTCTTTAACACCGACAACTTTTATCTCGTTCGCAAACTATCGTAGAGAGGAGGAACGCCCATAAGGCCACACGCTTTTCCTATATCGATCGAATGTGGGTTCGCGTAACCCGATTCATTTTCAAGGAGGAGAAATGTTCACCCGTTCCAAACTCGTGTTGGGCATCCTCGCCCTCGCCCTACTGGTCGCTATCCTGTCTGCTTGCACCGGCTCGGCGTCACCGGCGGCAACATCCGCTCCCGCCGCCGGCGCCACCACCGCGCCCAATCCCCCAGCCCAGGCCAAGGCCAAGCTCAAGGTCTGGGTGGAAATGTCAGATAACCCAAAGTTATTCCAGGACGCGTTCGCGCAATACGCCAAAGCCAACAACGTCGATGTCGAGGTCGTCGTCCCCGCCCCGATGGACAAGATTCTGGCGGCGCTCAGTGGCTCGGACGCCCCCGATATTGTGGCGATGAGCACGGCGACCCTGGCCCAGTCGCTCGCCTATCAGGGATTGACGCTCGACCTGAAAACGCTGGGGGCACAGGGCGGGATTGATTTCAACGACATCTACCCGTCCTCGCTCGGCGTCTGCCAGCAGGGGACCAAGCTGGCCTGCCTCCCGTGGGGCACCGACACGCAGGCCCTCTTCTGGAACAAGGATATGTTTGAGGCGGCCGGCCTCGACGCGAACAAGCCGCCCAAGACCCTGGACGAGCTCGTCGCCTATGCCGACAAGCTGACCAAGAAGGACGCTAAGGGCAAGTACACCCAGATGGGATTCATCCCCGACTTTCCGTGGAGCCAGCAAGGCACGATCAACGTCCTCTTCGGCGGCAGCAACTATGCAGACGGCGGCCGCACGCTGACTGTCAACTCGCCGGCGAACGTTGCCTCGTATGTCTGGGCTCAACAGTTCTACAAGAAATATGGCGCCAAAGAGGTCACCGATTTCAAATCCGGCTTTGGCGATTACGCCTCGTCCGAGAACGGCTTTTTCGCCGGCAAGGTCGCGATGATGGTTGACGGGGAATGGGTCCCCGGCCCCAACTTTATACCAAAGTTCTCGCCCGCGCTGAACTATGGCGTGGCCCCGATCCCGGTCCCGGCGGACAAGTCGGATGCGTATGGCAGCGCCACGGTCGGCGGGACGATTGTGGTCGTCCCCGCGTCCACCAAGGACAAGGCCGCAACGGCCAAGCTGCTGGCGTGGATGGAATCGCCGCAGGTCGTGGCCGACATCATGACCCAGATGGCAAACCTGCCCAGCAGTAAAAAGGCGGCGCAGGACCCGCGGTTCAAGCAGATCAAGAATTTCCAGACCTTTATCGACATCATGGCCCATCCCAAATCCACCGGCCTCCTCAACTCGCCGGTGAACCAGGAGCTCAACGACGCGATCAGCAAGGCCGAGGAAACGATCTGGCAGGAACTGGCCGATCCCAAGGCGCAACTGGACGCCGTGCAGAAAGAGTTCGAGCCCAAGCTCAAGGATGCTTGGGCGCAGGTCAAGTAAAGACAACCTAACTCTCCCTATTCGCTTACGACATCGTTGTAGGGGCGATGCCTTGTGCTCGCCCACATGCGGGGCAACCACATGCAGGGCAACCACAAGGGATTGCCCCTACGCCCCTGTCGATCAAAATGGGATTCGCCCTAAAAAGCAAGAGGGGGAGAGACCCGGAGGATTATGGCCGCTGTAACCACTCGCCGGCAGGAACGCCCCTACAACCCCATGACGTGGAGCAAGCACACGCGCCGCAATTTCGGCGTCGGGATGCTCTTCATCTCCCCCTGGCTGATCGGCTTTGTCGCGTTCACGCTCTACCCGATGCTCGCATCCCTCGTCTATAGCTTTTCCGAATTCACCTTCCACAAGCCGCTCAAGTTCGTGGGACTGGAAAACTATATTGAACTGTTCCAGGACAAGTATTTTTGGATCGCCCTCGCCAACACCGGCTATATCGTCGCGATCGGGGTGCCGCTGATCCTTATCTTTTCCTTCCTCTGCGCCGTCATCCTGAACATCAAGGTGCCCGGTCAATCGATCTACCGCGTCATCTATTACATCCCCTCCATCGTCCCGACGATTGCCAGCACCCTGCTCTGGATCTGGGTGCTCAACCCGCAATACGGCCTGCTCAATACCTTTCTCGGCTATGTTGGCATCGACGGGCCAAACTGGATCAAGGACCCGGCCTGGAGCAAACCGGCGCTGCTGCTGCTCGCCCTGTGGGGCACCGGCAACACGATGATCATTTACCTCTCCGGCTTGCAGGACGTTCCCGTGCACCTGCTGGAGGCCGCGCAACTGGACGGCGCGAACTGGTGGCAGCGGATGAGGCATGTCACGATCCCGATGGTCTCGCCCATCACGCTCTATAACCTCATCACCGGCGCAATCGCGATGTTCCAGTACTTTGCCCAGGCGTATGTCTTTGCGCGCATCGCCGGGCAGAACTATGCCGGGCAGAGCACGGTCGGCCAGCCGCTCAACTCAACCCTGTTTTACAGCGTTTACCTCTACCAGAACGGGTTTCAATTTCTCAAGATGGGATACGCCTCGGCCATGGCCTGGATTCTGTTTCTCGTCATCCTCGTCTGCACCATCCTGATGCTGCGGGTTTCCGAGCGATTCACCTACTATTCGGAGTAGATTATGAAAAATCCTGCGCTCTCGCACACGCGTCCGGTCGGAATCCGCGCGCAACCCCGCGCCTGGCGGCGCACCCGGATCGGGAAACTGCTGCTGGACCTGCCCAAGCACGCGCTCGTCATCGCGGTCGGCATGTTCTTTGCGCTCCCCCTGCTCTGGATGGTGTTTACCTCGTTCAAAGGGGACCGCGATGTCTTTCACCAGCCCCTGCGGCTGCTCCCCTACGACAATGCCACGGCGAGCGTGAATGGCCAGGACCTGGCCCTCTACGACGTGACGCTGGGCGACCAGACGCGCCGGCTCGCGCTGCAAAACCTGAATGATGCGCTCGGAACCTTTGTCAATCCGCAGAATCCGGCCGAGGTCATTTCGGACGTGCGGATGAAGTTCGCCGAGCCGGTCATGGAGGTGAGCTTTCGCTGGCAGAACTATGTCGATGCCCTCAACTATAACCCGCGCTCGGGGTCCGGGGTCACGATCCTCAACTATTTCCTCAACAGCCTCATCATCTGCTTTTTTGCCATCATCGGCACCGTCGCCTCGTGCGCGATCGTCGCCTATGGTTTTGCGCGGGTCCAGTTTCCGGGGCGCAACATCCTCTTTATCCTCGTCATGGGGAGCATCATGCTGCCTGTGCAGGCGACGCTCATTCCGCAGTACGTGATGTTTAACGATTGGCTCGGCTGGGGCAACACCTTTTTGCCGCTGATCGTCCCCACCTTTTTCGCCAACGCCTATGACATTTTTTTGCTGCGCCAGTTCTACCGGACCATCCCCGAAGAGTTGTGCGACGCGGCGCGCATCGACGGCGCATCCGAGTTCGGCATCTTTTGGCGCATCGTCCTCCCCCTCTCCCGGCCGGCGCTCGCGGTCGTGACGATCACCACCTTTCTCTTTCACTGGAACGATTTTCAGGCGCCGATCATCTACCTCACCAGCCCGCAGAACTTTACGATGGCGCTCGGCCTCGCCGACTTTCAGGGCCAGCGGCAGATCCTGTGGAACCTGTTGATGGCCGCCGCCGCGGTCTTTACCGTCCCGATCATCGTCGCCTTTTTCTTTGCGCAAAAGCAGTTCATCCAGGGGATCAAGCTGACCGGGTTGAAAGAGTGACCGGGCCGACAGTATGTAGAGACGCGCCGCCGGCACGTCTCATGCCCCTTTGGGAAACGGAAAAAGACTGCAACGATTGCCTGTTGCAGTCTTTGGCTTTTATACCATTGCCAATTAGCAAGAGCATTTGTATAATCAAGTCAAACTATAATTCTGAGGTCCTCTCATGCCAATTATCAGTCGATTCTATGCTCCCTTGGATTGAGAGAGGAAGTGTATATGCCACAGCGACAGAATGACAAGCTGGTTTGGAATGACGAGCATCCCCAGGTTATTGTCGTGCGGTCTTTTGAACGGATCGGCGGCTATGGCGTTCGGATGCGCTTTAGCAATGGACAAGTCAAGGAGATCGACCTGGAACAGTTCCTCCATGGTCCGGTCTTTGATCCTTTGGTCAAAAGCCAGGCGTTATTTGACACCATGCACCTGGATGGCGGGACGATTGCCTGGGACAACGGCGCAGATATTGCCCCCGAAACGCTGTATGAAGATAGCCGCCCGGTCAAGGTGAAACGAAACGGTAAGACGGGAAAGAGAGCCGTTCGCGCCGCGCGCCGACCGACGGCCAAGGCTACGCGATAACATGATGAAATATCTTCTCGCAATATGTTTCGTGCTCTGGCTGTCGTTCACCCCTCAGCTTGCGGCCCCGCTGGCCGCCGCCGCGATGACGGTCTGGACCCAACCGGTGGCCTACAAGGTCCAGCCCACGACGCAGCCTGGCGCGGGCAATGCCATCTCGCTCCAGGGCGCACGCGGCGCGTATGAAGCCTATCAAATCGTCGTGACGGCGAACGGCGTCACGCTGGCCGGCGTCAACGTGGCCGCGAGCAATTTGAGCGATGACGCAGGGCATACCCTCGCCGCTGCGAATGCCACCTTCTTTCGCGAGACCTTTATTGATTTTACAGGCGTCGTCGCGGATGGCGGAACACTGCCGGTGCCGGCCAATTCGCCGACGCAAGACGGGCGCATTCCTGACCCGCTTGTCCCGTTCGTCGATCCCTACACCGGCAATCCCGCCGGCGCGCCTTTCTCGGTCGCATCGGGGAACAACCAACCGGTCTGGATGGACCTGTTCATCCCGGCGAATACCACCGCCGGCGTCTATACGGGCTCGGTTACGGTGACCGCCACGGGGCAATCGCCGGTCAGTGTGCCCGTCACGCTCACGGTCTGGGATTTCGTGCTGCCGGATATGCGCGGCGTGACGACCTATTACCAGATGCACACCGATGGGGTCATCAATTTCCACAGCGGCACCTATGCCTGCTCCGGCAGCAGTTGCTGGCTCGACTGGAACGCGCGGTCCCGCACGATCGTCAAGCGCTATGAAGAGCTGGCGCACGCGCACCGGATCGACACCGGCGAGAACTTTGTGCCCGACCCGGGCAACGGCTGCGCGCCGCCCAGCGATTGGTCGCAGTATGACGCCGCCATGCAGCCCTATATGGATGGGACCTACTGGAGCGACGGCGTGCCGAGCAGTCGCCTGAACGCTCCGTTCACGCCGGGCGCGACGTGGGGGCTGGAAGCGAATTGCACCCAGGCACAGTACACCGCGCTCGCGGCGGCCTGGGCGACGCATCTCAAGAGCAAGGGCTGGTTCAATAGTGCGATTGTTTTTTCCCTGGACGAGCCGGACCCGACCTCTTTTCCGGCCATTGCCCTGAACTCAC
>JBAVQS010000231.1:0-8338 GCA_049694275.1 Anaerolineae bacterium
AGGCGCTGGACAAGGGATTCAAGCTCGAACCGCTCCAGTTCTATCTCGATTTCTTCAAGTACGGCTGCCCGCCGCACGGCGGCTATGGCTTTGGCTCGGCGCGTTTGGTCGCCGGACTGTTGAACCGAGGCAATGTGCGCGAGGTTATGTTCCTATTCCGAGGCCCGACGCGGCTGGAACCGTAACACCCTCTACGCCAAGTAATTCCGCCAGCGTCGTGGGATTCTCCATCCAGAGACCCCGTTCCGTCAACCAGCTCTTTTCGTCGTGGAGCAGGGTGTGCAGGTCAGGATAGGATTCGCGGAGCTCGACGACCCTTTCATAGTCCGCCAGAATGGAAGCAATACCGGCGGTATAGAGCGCCAGCGGCTCGACTGCGGCCAACCGGGCAAAGAAATCCGGGTCGCTCTTGTGCGAGAGCGCGCGCATCTCGGCGATGAGCCGGCCGAATTCGGCGGCGAGTTGATCCGCAACGGTCTCTCCCCCTTTGGTCAGCCACAAAATGGGCGCGGTGGAGCGGACGATATAAATCACTTCGCCCGGCGCAATGGTCGATTCCACCGTCGCGCCAAAGGAAAAGAAAGACTCTTGCTTGTTCTTACGATCCGTCAGCACGATCAACCCCGCGCAGACCGGGCGCAGTCCATCCAACCGCGTAAACAGGTTCAACGTCGCCTCTTCCACCTGGCCGGGTAGAGTGAGCAGCGACAGACGGACCATCTCGGGATCATAATGCTGGCGCGTCGGCATGGAGCGAATCGCTACCATCAGGCCCGTATAGCCGGGGCTGTACGAGTGAACCTGTTCGAGCAGATGATATCCCCAATGCTCCATTTCATCGATAGGATTATGAATTAATGCATTTTGCACAAGCCACCACCCGATACGGTCGAATCAAAATAGCAGAACAGCATACACCCTTAATTATACCCTGTTTGTGCAAAACGTCACATATGATGTCGTTACGCGATCAGGACGTTTCAATTCTCGCGTAACCAAAGGAAAATTGTCACCCTGAGAGTAGCGAAGGGTCTCATCAAGTCGAATGGGATTCAAGAACGCTGGCCAGCGCCGCGAGGTGCGCATCCTTCAAGCCGGGGCCATAGCTGTACAATCGGTTTGGCGACAGGAGGAGCTTGTCGAGATCTCGATCAATCTCGTGCTTGAGGCGCGCATCCATTTTAAAGGCGCGCAACATCTTGAGACAGGTCTCTTGCCGGCGATCGCGCGACGCCATCAGCCCACCCCGGCGCGACTCGACGAGCAGTGTGGCCTCGTCGCCGCGCATGAGCACCACATCCGTCACGGCCCACACCTCGCCGGCCGGATCATATTCACCGTGCACCTCCTGTGCGACGCTGTTCACCATCAGGCGAACGTGGTCCGGCCGGCGAATTCCGTGCAAGCGCAGGTGATAAGTCCGGGGCGACGGCGCCAGGCTCGCCTCACCGTTGACCGCGCCAATGGTAAATTCGATTGCATCCCCATGCCACCGGCTCTCGAACGGCGTCCGTGCAAACCGCCCCTGCTGGTACGCGGTCGTCTCGCCATCGTCCTCATACAGTTCAAAGCGGTTATCCGCACCCGGAAAAATCTCGACCGTCAATTCGGCCGGATTGCCTGTGCCTCCCCAACCGGCGCGCGGCCCCAGTGGAATAATCGCCCCGGTCCTGGCAATGACCGGGATCTCGTCGAGACCACCGTACAGAGTATGCCAGCGCCCACCGGCAAGATGTTCACCCGTAAAGAAATTGAACCAGTTGCCCCTGGGTAGCCAGACGGTTTGACGGGCTAACCGCGTATCGGGGTCCTGCGGCGTAATGAACGGGGCTGCAATCAACTCACTGCCAAAGCGATATTGATTGGGGCAGCGATAAGCCGCTTCCTCATTCGGATCATCATAGTACATCGGCGTGACGAGCGGCAGATCCTGCGTCGTGTTGCGCCACGCCATGGTATAGAGGTAAGGAATGAGCGCATGCCGCAACTGCATCGCCTCGCGCGCGACGCGGAACACCTCCTCGCCATTCCCCCAGGGTCGCCGGTCATGATACGGATTCTTTGTGCTGTGCAGGCGGAAAATGGGACTGAAAACGCCGTACTGGACCCAGCGCGCATAGAGCTCCGGCTCTTCGATCCCGCGCATGTGCCCGCCAATATCATGACTCCACCAGCCATAACCCACGTTTGCCGCGGTTGCCGTCATATACGGCTGAAAAGCGAGCGAGGCCCAGGAGACAACAGTATCACCGGAAAAGCCGATCGGATAGCGATGGCCGCCCAGACCGCCCCACCGCGAAAAGATGATCGGGCGACGGGCGCCATTCCGCCCCAGGTCGTAAAAGTGGAGATGGTTGAGCCAGGTGAGCGGGTCGAGCCCTGGCAGTTTGCTCAGAGTCCCCTGCTGCCAGTCCAGCCACCAAAAATCCACACCCTGCGTTTCGTACGGGTGATGGAGAATCTCGAAATAGGCTTGAACAAAGGCCGGGTCCGACAGGTCAAACCCAACCGGCTTGTTACTCGCCGGGTCCAGACCGAGCGCTCGCGCCATCTCGGCGTACTGTCCCTCGTGAGGGTGCACCCCTTCGGCGGGGTGGAGATTGAGCGAGACGCGCAGGCCCATTGCGTGCAGTGCGCGCAGGCAGCCCTCCGGATCGGGGAACAGTTTGCGATTCCAGGTATAACCGGTCCACCCCGAGCTCCGATTCTCGGTCTGGGTGATATGCCAGTCCATATCGACGATACAAACGGCAAGCGGGACCGCGTGTTGCTCAAAGTCAGCCATCAGGTCGAGCAGCTCCTGCTGGGTATATTCCCAGTAGCGGCTCCACCAGTTGCCCAGCATCCAGCGCGGGACCATGGGCGTATGCCCGGTCAGGCGGGCGAAATCTTGCAAGCATTTCTTGAATTCGCGCCCATAGCCAAAAAAGTAGAGGTCCACGTTTTTTGCCGGCGTGCGCGCCTCAACCCAGCCCTGCACGTTTATGAGCAGTGTTTTCGAGTCGTCCACGATGGCCCAGCCATTTTTCGACATCAGGCCGCGTTCGAGCCGGACCGCGCCATCCACGCCGTCCAGCGTCCGCGCGGTGCCACGCAGATTTTCCCCCTCCCCTTTTTCGCCGAAATGCCAGACAGAACCAGTCGCCAGCACCTGAATCGACAGGGTATCGTATGAGGGGCCCTCTGGCGTGATCCGGTAATCCAGGCGGAGATGCTCGGTCGTAATTGCAATCGCGTCAGCCGAACGCTCAATCTGAAACGGAGGGACAGGTTGGCGGCGGTACCAAAAGAGCTGGCTCGCCTGGTCCACAAACTCGTCGGTCAGGCTGTGCTCGATGCGAATGAGCTGCGAAGTGAGAACCGTCAGGCGCAGGTGCGGCGCCAAAACAATCGCCTCCGGGGGCGCAACCGGATCGACGGGAATCTGAAAATGAGTGGGAATCATTGGAGCAGGTTTACCTTTCGGGTAATGTGACTATGCTTTATTATACTCCCTCTCGCGCCACAGGATTTCGCTTTGTCAAGGAATTCATAAACGGGTATAATTTTTCGACCTATCCCCAACCTGAATGAGGTGATTATGCCGCCCCATCGCTCCGTCCTTTATGAAATGCAGGTCCAACTCGATACCGGCGCCTATGGCATGGACTGTTTGCTCGACCAATCGCTGATCGGTCCTGTGCAGTACGGCTGGGACCGCTATGCCAAGGATCCAGACTCGATGACGTTTGGCGCGGGGTTGCTGGCGGGATCGCCGCTGCCCGGCACCCGGCGGATGATGGTGTGCGGGTATTCGCCGCAATGGGAAGGGTTTTTCGTTTCGGCGCTCGGCGGGGCAACCTATGTGTTTCATCGCCTCGGGGTCAATTATCTCTGGCTGCGCGGGCGCGCGCCCGTCGATTCCGTCCTCATCCTCTGGCGGCAGGGGGACGATTTTGATGTGCGCATCGAGCCGGTCGACGCCGATGCAACCTGGAAAGGCTATACGGATGCGAACGGGCGCGCCTGGGAAGGTTTTTACGCGCTCCAGCAATTCGTCTTTGATGGCTACCGGCGTCTATTCCAGGGGGACTCTTTCCGCATCCTGGCAACCGGTCCCGGTGCGCGCTATACACGCGAGGGGGCCATCGGCTCGAACCAGGTACGCAAGGGGACGCTGAACGGCATTGACGATTGGGCCGGCCGCGGCGGCCTCGGCTCGCGCCTCTTGCAGCACCATCGCATTGCCGCGATCATTTTTGGAGGCGACTGGGAAGCGCCCGAGATGCAAGAGGGCAAGGAGCTCGACGACTTTTTCCTCAGGCGCTTTGGCAAGCGGGCGATTGCCGCCGATATTGCGTTGAGCCAAAAGTATCGCTATGTTCCTGAATTTGAAACGGGGGGCACCTTTGGCGTCAACATGCGCCAGGCGAACGACAACCTCCTCTCGTTCAACTATCGCTCGATCTATGCGAGCGACGCCGAGCGTCTGGCCCAGCACGACCATTACATCCTCGACCATTATTTGAAACAGTTCAACGACGAGATCATCAAGCCGCGCAATTTCGACCACTGCGGCGAGCCGTGCGCCGTCGCGTGCAAAAAGTTCCGCGCAGAATACAAAAAGGATTACGAGCCGTACACCGCGCTCGGCCCGCAGATTGGCGTCTTTGACCAGCGCGCCGCCGAGCGCATCAACAAATTTGTCGATACCATGGGACTGGATTCAATTCAGAACGGCGGAACGGTCGCGTGGATCATGGAGTTGATCGTCGACCAGTTGATTCCGCCGCAGGATTTTGGACTGCCGGCGGAAGGCCCGCGCTGGCGCGACCTCCCGGCGACCATGCCCAGCACACCTGAGCAATTCGACCTGGTCGCCGATTCGGCTTTTAACGCCGATTATGCCATGGCTATCGTCCGCATGATCCTGTTTAGCGAGGCGGGCGCGCCATTCCGTAAGGGGATTCGCGTCGCGGCCAGGGAATTGGACGCGCGCTATGGCATCCACTCGCTCGACCGCGCCGTGTTCACCGCGCACGGCCGCGAAGGCTCAATGGTCCCGAATCAGTACTGGGTACCCGGCATGTTCGCCCCCATGCCGATCATGGGCAAGTA
The DNA here is from genome assembly GCA_049694275.1 of Anaerolineae bacterium. Lineage (GTDB taxonomy): Bacteria > Chloroflexota > Anaerolineae > UBA4142 > SHND01 > JBAVQS01. The sequence continues at coordinate 5,098 of JBAVQS010000231.1, forward strand.
TTTCACCTACTACGAGAACAAGTTCATGCCGCCGCGCGCCCTGGGCCGCCTCAACGTCGAGCGGTTTGTCTATGAGCTCTATTCTGAAAATAGCGGAACGTGCCGCTTTCATCGCAAGTGGGTTGAGGATATTATCGACGAGATCATCACCAGCCACTTTGCCCTCGACCTGCACTATTGGAATACGAATTTTGCGCTGGCCCGCGCCATTCACGACCGGGAATCCGCGGGTGGCGTATTCTGGGAGAGCGAGCGTGTGGTGGACCTGATCCAGGGGTTTTTGGAGAAATGGGAGCGAACAGGGCTCAAGGATGCGGAATTGGAAGCATGGCTCGTCCGGTTCCGGGCGAACAAGTGGCAAGCGGCCAAAGAGTTCTGGCAAGAGATGTATGACGGGATGGCCGAGACCTTCGCAACGGGCATGCCCGAACCGCATCCGACGACATGGCCCGGAACGGACGGCGGTAGTTGACGATAGACCGCATCGAGCGAAAGGCGCGCCTTCGAGTCCGCCGCGGCCAGCGGGTCAACCCCGGACAGCGATAGTTCGCGCGCCGACTCGAACACATAGTTCAGATAGGGTTGGCGGAGGTCGGGCTTGGCATCCCACAGCGCACATGGACTTGAGCGTGATACTACGACTTGCTCTCGCCCTTGTTCCGGTCGCCGGTGATGATCGTGCTCCCGCTGATGTTTTGCGCGGCCACGCTTCGCTCGCCCGATGCGATAATATTCGTCCGGGTCTGCTTGCCCGACTGCACCATCCGCGCGAGCTCTTGCGCGAGCGCGGGGTCCGCGCTCAATAACTTGTCCAGTTGCACGCGCAGGGCCGCCTGCCGATCTGCGTTCGTAGGTTGTGCGGCGACATCTTCGGCGGCTTCTTTGGCCGCCGGTCGGGCCTCCACCCTGGGCCACAGCCGTTCCCAGAGCGCCTTGCCCTCCTGCCACGCCTCTTCCCCGAACTTTTGGCCGGCCTCTTGCGCCACCTTCTCCCCGGCCTGAAGCAAATACGGGAGCATGGGCGCAAGCATCAAGGTCACTTGCGGGACCAGCATCGAAACATCCATGGCAATCCTCCTTATTCCATCCAGTATCCTCTTCGTGCCCTTTGCGTCCTTCGCGGTTCAATCTTTGCCAGCCGCCGCCGCCCGCACCACGACCAGGCCCCGGAATTCGAAATTCCGGGCTGAAAAAGGCGCGGCCATCGAAAAAATGCCTGCCGCCGCGCCCCCGGCCCAGGGGTTAGAAACCCCCGTCTCAAAAATGGACACGGCACCAGAAAAAGGCCGGGAGCTCCCCTTTTTTTTCCCGATAGCCCCCTTTTTTCAGCCGGGGGATTTGCAATCCCCGGACCCGGCCCGGCCGCCGCCCTCGCCCCGCGCGTGACCAGAGAGGGGGACACCCCCTCTCTGGACTCTTCCCCTCCAGAGTCCAGAGCCCAGAGGGATCAGAGTTCAGAGTCGACCCGTGGGAGACAGCACGACCCGAAAACCCTGATTGTTGTTCGAGTTGCCCGGGTTAAAGTTGATGCGGTCGGCGCAGCGGACGTAGCTCCGATTGACGAAGGACCCGCCACGCACCACACGGGAAGCATCTCCTTCAAAGTCCTTCTTTTCATTCTTGAGATAGTCCTTGTAATCACCAGTCCCCTGCGTCTGGCACCATTCCCAGACATTCCCACTCATGTCCAACACTCCATAGGGACTGACCCCACCAGGGAAACACCCCACCGCGCTCGTCACGCCCAGCCCCGTATCGTCATAGTTGGCGCGGCTCGGGTCCGGCTCGTTCCCCCAGGGATAGATCCGCCCGTCCGTGCCCCGCGCCACTTTCTCCCATTCCGCTTCAGTCGGCAACCGGACTTGAAGCTGGCCGCCGGCCAGGTCCCGCGTGACAAGAGAACCCTTCTCCCAAACTTGCAGCCTGAGAATTGCGTTTTGAGACCTGACGTCGGTGACCTGCGACATGCGACCTGTAGCTTGCAACCTGTCATTCAGCCAATTCGCAAACGCCACCGCTTCATACCAGGTGATATTGACCGCCGGGTGATTCGGCAAATCGAACACGCCGCCCTGCTTGTTGGACGCAGTCCGTTTCCCGCGCCATTCCAAACCCGCCTCGGTCCACCACCGCGCCTGGCGATACCCTTCGGGGTCGTTCACGAACGCATCGAACTGCGCATTTGTCACCGGATAGCGCGCCATATAGTAGGACTCGCGAATCGTGTAGGTGAATTGCGGATACTCGTCGTCATACGCCATCGAATCGATTTCCTTGCGGCTCCCCATCGTGAACGGCCCGGCGGGAATCTCGCACCACACGAAATCGGGGAGGCTCACCCGCACCTCATTTCGATTGACCGAGACAACCCCGACCCCGGGGCGCGGGTCGTGCAAGCGCGCCAGCACATTTCCTGCTTCCGCCCGTTCGCGCGGCGTCAACACGTTCCCTTCCAATAGCGCCACCAGCCAGCCCCGCACCCGCTTGAGCACCGCCTCATAGGCGGGCTGGCCCGCCGCTTTGTCCGGCAGTTGCAGTTCGACCAGCGCCTGGCCCGCCAGCCCCGCCGCGCGCCAGTGCGCCTCCACGATGTCGTCCGTATCGACAGGCGCGGATGGGACCAGCGTATTCACCGCGCTCACCGCATTCCCCAGGCCCCCCTGCCGCAGCTTGCCCACCCCGAGCAAGTAGACCTCCCGCCACCACACCGGGTCGGCCCAGGCCATCGCGCGCAACTGCTCCGCCGGGTCGGCCTGGTCCGCCAGATGACACGCCGCCAGGTATTCCTGGAACGAACGGTGCGGGAAGGTATAGACCCCCGGCCCGTGACTCGCCAGCAGGCCCGCCCGCGTTTCGAGATACCGCAGGAGTACCGGCGCATTGACATCCTCCGGCAGCGCCCGCGCAAACGCCCCCAGCACTTCGTCCTCGCGAATATCCGCCGGCCCATCGGTCTGTTTTGATTCGCGCCCCTGCCGCGCATGCACCTCGTAGGCGAGCCGGTGCAGCGTGGTGCGAATCACGCTTTCATCCACCGCCAGCGCGCGGGCAATCCCCGGCTCAAGCACCGGCTTGCCGTCCAGCCCGCGCACCTCGCGCGCCCGCTGCCAGCGCCCCAGCAGCAGCTTGACCGTCTCTTCATACAGATCCGCCCGGTCCTCGGGAAGCTTGCCCCAGCTCGTGTGCAGCGTTGCCATCAAGGTCAGCAGCAGCGGCCGGCGGGCCAGCGCGGCGAGATATT
>JBAVQS010000232.1:0-4587 GCA_049694275.1 Anaerolineae bacterium
CAAAGAGCGCCAACCGTATCGCGCACAAGATGCGGATACCTATGATCAGCAGACGAAAGCACGCGAACTGCGCAAGTTGCAGAAAAAGGCGGCCAAACTCGGCATGCAGCTAGTGGCCGTGCCCGCCTAAGCCCCTGTTGGTTCGCAAGTTTCTGAGCAGGAGCATTTTCTGCGACAAAGTGGCACATCCCGGATGGCTGTGCCATCTAGGGACAATCTCGCTAGCACAAACCAGATTGCTTCGTGCCTGCTCAGAAACCTGAAATTATTATGTCAAGTTTCTGTTCTTGAACATTCCGCCGACGCGGGATGTGGTTCTCGCAATGACAGAATCACTGCGATGATTGATAATCAATTCATTACCGACCAATTCACCCGACATTTTGATGGCGCGCCCGAGCGCATTGTTCGCGCCCCGGGCCGGGTCAACCTGATTGGTGAGCACACCGACTATAACGATGGCTTTGTCCTGCCGATGGCCGTCAATTATGACATTCGCATCGCCACTCGGGCGCGCCTTGACCGGATTGTTCGCCTCTATTCCGTCGATTTCGATTTGATGGATAGCTTCAGTCTCGACGACATTATCCCTGCACGCGCCGGTTACGGCTGGTCGAATTACGTGCGCGGTGTGGCCGTGATCATGCAGCGGGAGAGGAGCAAACTCGGCGGGATGGACGCGGTCTTTGCCGGCGACATCCCCCGCGCGGCGGGCCTCTCTTCGTCCGCCGCGCTCGAACTGGCGAGCATCACCGCCTGGCGTTTTCAGAACGCACTCTCGATCGACCCGGTGAGCGCCGCCCTCATCGGCCAGCGCGCCGAAAACGAATTCGTTGGCGTTCGCTGCGGCATCATGGACCAGTTCATCTCGTCCCTCGGTCAGGCGGGCCACGCGCTCTTGATCGACTGTCGCAGCCTCGACTATAAACCCGTTTCGCTTCCCCCTGGCGTTGCCGTCGTCGTCACCGCCAGCGGCATCCAGCGCGGGCTGGTGGACAGCGCTTATAACGAGCGGCGCGCCCAGTGTGAAGAGGCGGCGCGGTTGCTCGGCGTCGCCGCCCTGCGCGATGTGAGCGTCGAGATGTTCAATGCGCGCCAAGGCCATCTTCCGCCGGTCACGCTGAAACGCGCCCGGCATGCCGTCACCGAGGACCAGCGCACACTGGATAGTGTGGCAGCATTGGAGCGCGGCGACATTGCCGCCTTTGGCCGGCTTATGAACGAATCGCACGCCAGCATGCGCGACGATTTCGAGAACAGTACGCCGGATATGGATGTGCTGGTCGAGATTCAGCAGCAGACTGAGGGGGTCTATGGGGCGCGCATGACTGGCGGCGGCTTTGGCGGTTGCTCGGTTGCGCTTGTCCAAAATGATGCCGTCCAATCGCTCGAACAGGCCATCCGCACGCAGTATCCCGCGCGGACGGGGCGCAAGCCCGAGGTCTATATCTGCCACGCGTCGGAAGGGGCCGGATTAGCGTGATCGTTCCTCCAATGATAAAATCAAACGCCAAGGTACAAGACATGGAATACGGAGGAAAAAATCAATACCCTGCGAAAATTCTATCGCTTTAACCCGGTTGTGCCGCGCAATTGGCTGTTGGCTCTTGCCGGCGTGATGTGGACCGGGGTTGGTGTAATGCTCTGCTTTTACGCCGTCACCTGGTTGGAAGATGCCTGGGCGTGGCTGGCAGTCGCGCTCGGCCTGCTAGGCATTACCATTTCGGTTGTGGCGAATCGTTGGAAATTCAGCGAACTGGCAATAAAAAATATTGACCGCATCTTTGGGCTGCCCGACCGGGCGTGTGTGTTCTCGTTCCAGGCGTGGAAAGGTTATGTGATCATCGTTGGGATGGTCGCGCTCGGGCTTGTGCTCCGCAACTCGCCTTTGCCCAAACCCTATCTCGCGGTGATCTATCTAGCCGTCGGCGGCGCGCTGCTTCAAGCAAGTTTGCACTATTACCGCCGGCTTGCGCAGGCGACGGTACGCGCGCAGGAGTAAGTGCGCCAGGATTGCTCTTGGTGAGGACAAAACCTTTTTATCTTGGTTGTCTATGGGGATTCCTGACTGGCCTTGTGGTCGGCGGTGTGCCTATTTCTCTGTTCGTGGCCAGGGCTTATATTGAGGCGGCCGATCCTGCATATTCGGGATCAGATCCAGGAATAGTGCTTTTGGCTGAATTGATGACGGCTAGTGTCGCACTTGTCGCAATTCTAATCTATGGCACGTTGGCGGGTCTCATTGGTGGTGTTCTTCTGGAATGGTGGTTGAATAGAATCTTGGCAGAGAAGGTCCCAATCAATCCTAGATCTGATCGCCGACGATTGCGCATAATGAGTTCTGGGTACGGTGCTCTCGTCGGATTGCTTTTGTGTGGGTTGTTGGTCCTGTTGACTAGCCGATTTACGACAGATGCCGTTAGCCAAATTCTCACGCTCGATTGTATGTTCCCTCTCGCTCTTGCTCTCATCTTTCCCACTCTCGTCGCAACCTGGGCCGGTCCACATCTGATTGATGATACTATGCAATAGCTGTTGTTCTTTCTCCTGTCTCAATCTTGCTGGAGAGTAAAAATTGGAGGGATTGCACGCATTGAGATCCTACGCCACGCGAGCGAATCTGAGCCGCGTCGGCGCGACGCTTGCGTTTCTGGCTATTGCGTTCCTGCTCCTGCTCGTTCTGCGCGAGGGCCTGGTTCTCTTGTTCGCCGGGTTGCTTGCCGCGATCGCCCGGCTCGGAATTGCGGGTGATGTGGCGCGCCTGTTCATTGCCAGCCCGGTGCACGCACAGCTCCTGGTCGATACGGTCGGAGGCATCAACACTTTTGGATTGGCGGTGAGGGGCGTTGCCGGTTCCTGGTTGCATTCACTCTCGCCTACCCTGTTCCTCGATGCCCAGTGGGTGGCGTCGGGCGCGTGGGCCAGCGCCGTCGTCGCACAGGATAGCACGATCCTGAGCCTGTTCCTCTCCCAGACGTTGGCGCAAATCACCCTGCTTGTCCTCGGTGGGCTGCTCACCCAGCGGGGCCTGAGACGCCAGCGTATGATTCCCCTGCGCCAGCAAGGGAGCGCACTGCGCCTGGCATTAGCCCTCCTCGGGCTTGTCATGCTGGGGCAGTCTCTGTGGGGATTGATGATGCTTACGGTGGGGCCAACGGCCTACAAGCTCGACGATATGGGCATCGGAATCGCGCTGTCCATTATGGGGCGGTTGGATGCCACCCAATATGATTGGCTCATGTCATGGTTCCTGCCGGTCGTGATTCCCATTGCCCTCGCCGGGATCGGCCTGGCAATATCCTGGGGGGTGGATCGCTTGATCGAATGGCGGCTCGTCCGCGCCAAGACCAGGCCGCTCCAGGAAAAAGGTTGGTCTCGCCGCTTGTCCCTGGGTGCGTTATGGCTTGTGGCGATTGTGCTGGTGGGGTCTGCCACCGATTATTTTGGCCTTGCGCGTATTAACCTGGTCTCGACAAAAGCGCCGACTGCCTGGGTCCATGATGTGGACACCGGACCGGCGCCGGTTGTGCCAGCCGGCTCGGATATGCCGGACCCGATGGATACCCCGTCCGCCGCATCAGCCTCTTCCTCTGAGCAGACCCCATTAACGGGCGGAACACCTGACCCCTTCGAGTTTGCAAAAGGCCGATTGCCTTCCGGACAGATTAATGCCAGCGGAAATCTTTCGGCGACGCTGAGCATCAGTTCCACGGCGCGGATGGGAATTATTTCCTCGCAGGGGCTCTATCGCCTTGCCGTGAATGGCCGGCCGGTGACCCTGATCGGGATGAATTATAACGTCAACTATACGGCGCTCCCGGCCGAGACCAAGCGCAAGCTCCACGAACGGGATTTTCGAATCCTGCGCGATGCCGGAGTCAATGCCGTGATCGGTTGGGGCGTCTATGATGAGGTTACACTTCAGGTCGCGCAGAAATACAGCATCGGGGTTGTGATGCCGTTCGACCTCGACCCTACAGGCGCATTCGACAATCCGCGTTACCGGCAAAGCGTCAAGGATGCGTTTCGCGTTTTTATTGACCGCTATCGCGCGTCTCCCGGCGTGCTGGCGTGGAATCCCGGCGGCGATGAGCTGCTCCATCGTATGGAGATCGATCAGCACCGAACGGGCGACAAATTACAGCCAGCCGCCGATTTCTTGATTGAATTGTCCGAGATGGCCTATACGCTCGATCCCAATCACATCAGCATTGTCAAGGAACCCCGCGATGCATATCTCCCCTATTTCGAGACATCGCTCAAAAAGGTGCGGGGCGTGGCCGGTCACCCCAATCCGGCCAATTACCTTGTCTATGCGACGAATATATACGGCCGTCCCGACGAACTGGCGTTGTCGCTTTGGAACGCGAGGCAAAATGTTCAGAACCGGCTAGGTGTGGCGATCCTGGTTGGCGAGTATGCCCCGTTCGGCATGGCGCGCTCCGACCGGCCGGCGCTCTATGGCGCGATCTGGGATATTTGCTATCGCACCACACCGAATGGCGCTTTTGCTTATGTGTATGGCCCGGACCAGCCCAACCCGCAAGCGCCCAATCCCTACGACCCACTCCGCCTGCTCGTGAACGA
>JBAVQS010000233.1:0-6444 GCA_049694275.1 Anaerolineae bacterium
AAGATACCCACGGGTGTCAATAGGGGCCAGATTGGCAAATTTTGGCCCGGTGCGGGGATCCATAATCAACCCAAAAGTACCAGGGTACAAAGCGTAACCGGAGTGGTATACTGGCGTTATAAAAGCATAGATTGGGCTTGTTGTTGACGGTTCGGGGTTTTGTAGAAGGGATGGTGTAAGATGGTATCACTTAGCTCTGCTGCCCCGCGACGTGACGACGAAGAGCATCCGACGGGCGGGCCAATCGCCGCACTGGTGATTGCAATCCCCATTTCATTGGTCCTTTGGGGTGCCGTCATGTTCGTCCTGGTTAATCTGGTTCGTTGAACTCTGCTGCGCGTGCGGGGGAATTTTTGAGGCCGCGCCCGATTGGGCGCGGTCCTTTTTTATCCGCGATCGCCGCCATCCTTTGGAGCTCGACGCGACGGCGATTGGCGCCACCCCGGCGCGACCGCTATTCGACGCTGCTCTTGAGCGCCTGGAATGCGCCGCGCGGGCGCACCTCGTACGGGCCGGCGGCCGCGGGAACGATAACCGATTGAAACCGGGCAAGCGCGATGGTCTCTTCACCCACCCGGACCTCAGCTTCGCCGTCAATGACCGTCAGGGCATGGAAGGAGCGGTTTCGAGTATCGAGCCGGATGACCTGGCTCTCTGCCGCAAGCAGTTCGAGTGTAAAGTAAACAGATTGGCACAGGATCTGCTGCTCCCCATCACCTAACCGGGGCCGCGGTTGGGTCTGAGGCTGGGCGACCGGGTCGGCAACGGCGATAGATTTGTCGATATGGAGCGCCCGCCCGCCGGTCTGCGGCCGGTTCCAATCAAACACGCGATAGGTCAGGTCCGATGCCTGCTGTACCTCATAAATCATCAACCCGGGACCGATGGCATGAATGGTGCCCGCGTCGATCAAGAGAGTATCCCCGGTATGCACATCCCGATACTGCGCCCAATCCAGAATCGCGCCGCCGCGCAGAGCCGCAGCGACCGCCTCTCTGGTCGCGCCAGGCTTGAGCCCCGCAATGAGCTGCGCCTTGGGAGCGGCGTCGAGGACGTGCCATGCCTCGGTCTTGCCAAAATGGCCCGGCCCTTCCAACTCGACAGCCTGGCGATCATTGGGGTGCACCTGGAGCGAGAGCCACTGAGCGCAATCGAGCAATTTAATCAACAGCGGAAAATGCCCGCCCGAACGAGCGATGACGGCCTCGCCCAACAGCGCCGCGCCGTGTTCGGCGGCGATCTCTGCAAGGGTCCTGCCGGCGAGCGGGCCATTCGCCACCCGATCCCCATCGTAAATGATCCATGCCTCGGCGGTCAACATGCCGGGACGCAGGCGCTGCCCGCCCCACACATAGTCGCGATACTGCGGTTCCAGTTGTATGAGCTGCGCCAGTTCTATCATGATCGCTCCTCCCCCGTTTCCAATCGGCCTCAAACCAATTGTCGCGTCTGCAACCGCGCATAAACGCCGCGCCGCGCGATCAGTTCGTCATGTGTTCCAATCTCGGCGATGCTCCCGCCCTCCATCACGACGATGCGCGTGGCGTGACGGATAGTCGAGAGGCGATGCGCGACGACAAAGGTCGTGCGCCCCTTCATCAATCGTTCGAGCGCCTGTTGAATCAACGCCTCGGATTCGACATCCAGCGCCGAGGTCGCTTCGTCGAGAATGAGCACGCGCGGGTTGCGGATGAGGGCGCGGGCAATCGCCAGGCGCTGTTTCTGCCCGCCCGAGAGTTTGGCTCCACGCTCGCCGATATACGTTTCCAGTCCCTCCGGCAACTGCTCGACGAATTCAAGCGCATTGGCGTCGCGCAGCGCCGCCTGTATCGTCTCGTCCCGCACCTCGCTCAAGCCATAGGTCACGTTCTCGCGCACCGTCCCCTCAAAGAGGATCGAATCCTGGGGAACAACCGAGAGCGCGCGGCGATAAGTGCGCAGGTCGAGCGTCTCCATATCGCGTCCGTCCAGCAGAATGCGGCCCGCGGTGGGGCGCAAGAACCCGATCACGAGATTGAGAATGGTGGACTTGCCTGCGCCGGAGGGACCGACCAGCGCAATGGTCTCCCCGGGACTGACATCCAGGTCCACGTCGCGCACGGCGTCGATCGGGGAATCGGGATACTGAAGCCCGACGGCCTGAAAGCGAAACTCGCCACGCACCGACGCGACGCGGGTTTTGCCTTCGTTATGCTCCAGGTCAGGCGATTCCAGCACCTCGCCGATGGAACGGATCGACTCGAACCCTTTGGCAATGACGGGGGCCAGGCTGACCAGCAGCATGACTGAGCTGGTGAGCGTGCCGAAATAACCCGAGAGCATGACGACATCGCCGGCCGTAATCGGCAGCAGACCGGTATAGGCAACCCACGCCGCGACCACCAGGCAGGCGACGTTAAAAATGTTATAGGTCGCCCACGAAAGCGCGCCAAAGACGGCGTTGACCGAATCGAGCTCCAGGCCTGCGGTACGCACCAGAGTCAGCGTCCGGTCGACGCGCTCAATCTCATCCTGCTCCAATCCATGCGCGCGGGTGATGGGAATCAGGTTGGTCATCTCGGCGACGCGCGCCGCCATGCGCTCGACCTCCTGCCGGAACTGTTGATTGCGCCGGGTGAGGCTCCGGCGCAGCGTCAGGACAAGCAGGGCCGAGACCGGAACCATCAGGACAAAGAAAGGCAGAAACGACGGGGCGCGAAAAGCCGTGATGACGATGGCGCCCGCGATGTTGCTGAGCGCCGCCATGCCGCCATCAAAGAGCTGGCGCGTCATCTGCTCGATGGCTTCGACATCGCGCACGACCTTGGTCTGGAGCACACCGGCGCTGGCCCGCGTGTAAAAACCGATGGAGAGGTGCTGCAAGCGGCGACAGAGCGCCGAACGCAAGCGGGTCTCGACGGCGCGCACGGCGATGCTCTGGAACCGAACATAGGCAAAGTGCAGCGGTACGTTTTGGAACAGGAGCAGGACCAGCACCAGCGCATTGAGCCAGAGCTCCGCCAGTGGGCGATGCTGGACGAGCACGTCGATAATGTTGGCGGTGAGCAGGGGCATGACCCAGACCGGGCTGTGCTTGACCACAAAGAGGATTGCGGCAAGGACCAGGTGCATGCGCTCAGGCTCGAACAGGTACCAGAGAGTCCGCACGGGATGCTCACCCTGATACCGGTGCTCGAGCGGCTCATCATGCAATGAAACAGCTTGAACAGACATAACGCACTTGCATTATAATAGAGCACAGACACAATTCAAATACGTCACCAAGCGAGTCAGAATGAAGATTTTCAGGATTGCTCTATTGTTCTTGATCGTGTTCCTTGCCGCGGCCTGCGGGCCAATCAGTCAGGCGCTGGGCCAGTCATCGCCATCGGCGGCGGTTAATCAGCAGCAGCCGGCTGCCACACGCTGGAACCTGGTCTCTTTCACGACCGGCGGGATCCCGGCGCCTGTGTTGAGCGGCGCCCCGATTACGCTCGAGTTCGGCCCGAACAACACGGTGAGCGGCTCGGCCGGCTGCAACTCGTATTCAGGCGCTTATTCAGTGGTACAGGGAAACAAAATAACCTTTGGCCCGATGACACAGACCCAGCGCGCCTGCGCCGTGGCTGACGCGATGCAGCAAGAACAGCGCTACCTACAGGCGCTGACGTCAAGCAGCGTTTATGAAGTGTCGGGGAACCAGCTGAAGATTTCGTACAACAACACCGACCAACTGACCTTTGCCAAAGAGGGAACTGCCCCACCGGCCCTTCCTACAGCGATCCCGGCTGCATCCGGCACGAGCACGAGCGTGCCCGCGCCTGCGGTCTCGTGGAAACGCCAGCATTTCGGGACGCTGTGGAACGTGGCCTTTCCGCAAAACTGGACGGTCGACGACGCCGGAGCGCAGCAAGGGGCCATCGAGCTTCAGGGACCCTATGGCAACCATACCTATCAGGTCGGCATCACCTACCCCATCGGGATCGACGCCGCATCGCTCGATGCGTGGGTTCAGCAGCAGGTTGGCGCGCTGCCCGACACAGAGCGCGCCAAGGTCCAGGTAAGCGACGTGACGGTCGCCGGCGCCCCGGCCAAACTGGTGTTGAATATGCCGACCGCCGATGGCAAGGAGCGAACGCATAACGTCTACATCTGGAAGGTCGGGGACGTAAATCAGCGGCTCATCGTCATTGCACAGGTTGACGCGCAACCATACGATGCACAGGCCGCGGAAAAGCTACTCGACGATTTCCTATTCCAGGCGCGCTAATAATGAAAACACAAGTCCACTTGAAACCCGCATTGGATTTTCTCGCCGATCTGGCGGTCAACAATAACCGCGCATGGTTTACAGAAAACCGGGAGCGCTACGATCAGGCGCGGACCGCCTTTGAAATGCTCGTCGAGAGTCTCATTGCCGAGTTGGAGAAGGCGCAGGACCTGGGAGGGATCACTGCCAGGGATTGTATGATGCGCATCCACCGGGATATGCGATTTTCGCGCGACAAGACGCCCTATCGCATCAATTTCGGCGCGAACATTGTGGCGGGCGGGCGCAAATCGGGCCGGCTGGGCTATTACATTCACCTCCAGCCCGGGGATCAATCCTTTATTGCCAGCGGACTTTACGAGCCCGGTTCCGACCAGTTAGCGCGATTCCGACAGGCCATCGCCCGTGATGCCAGCGCATTTAACAAAATCGTCAAGGCCCGGTTGTTCGTCAAGAATTTCGGCGCAGTGGGGGGCGAGCGCCTGTCCCGAGTCCCACGAGGGTATCCGCCCGACCATCCCGAGATCGAGCTCCTGCGGCTCAAGCAGGTCCTGGTGATGCACCCTGTCGCCGACCGCGACATTACATCACCGGATTTTGCCAAACAAACGCTCCTGGTGTGCAAAGCGATGAAACCCTTCATCGATTACATGAACAGTGTCATCGCTTGAGATGACCAACCAGAGCCAGGCAGAGGTAAGGGCATACCTGCCGTATCAGACCTTCAGCGCACTCGAAAGATTCGCCCGCTAAACGGCGCCCCCCTTAAAACAATTCGATGTACTGAAAAAAAAGAGCCTGGCTGCACTCGTCCAGGCTCTCCGAATGATACCATTGAACAGGGAGCGTCCCCTTCAGGTTAACACACTATTTCCAATTCGACGCGATCTGTAACTTGACTTGCTGACGGGCGGGATCATTCGTCGTAATGTCAATATCGAACAGGTGCTTGCCACCCATATCGCCGTGCATCATCATATCTGTATAGAGGGTGGTGGATTCTCCGGGCTGTAAGGCCGTCTGACCGACGACAAGATTGGAAGGTCAGCACCCCTCCACCGCTTTGGGCATCGAGGGCACCGTCATTCTCAGCGTCCCATCGCCCGTGTTCTTGACGGTGAATTGCGCCCTGACCGTCGATCCCAGTTTCTGGTCGCCAAGGTCAAGCTTTTCATTATCGACTGTGAAATGCGCCTTGCCATTCTGATTCTCGAAAGCCCCGGCCGATCTCAGCGCGCCGAATATACCGAAACCGACCAAAACTAAGGCGACGAGGCCGAGAATGCCGAACGGGATCAATCGGTTGAGCCTCTGTCGCCGCTCCCGTTCGGCTTGGAGGCGCTGTCGCTCGGCAATGCGCGTTTGACCCTTGCGCAGCGGTTTTTCTGCCATCGCTTGTCATGCTCCTTTAGAGTGAATCGGACCAGGCCAAAATCTTCCGCTCAAGCGTAGCACAAACCTCTGCGACACACGATAGCTAAACAATGCATCTCCGGCGCGCCATTTGGCGCATTCCGCAACTCGCCCAATTGCTGTCCCCCTGACCCGTCATTTCTGACATGCTAATTAACGTAGCCGTAATCGAATAGAGTGGCGGCCAAGCCAACCCAACCAGAAATAGAGAGAAGACATTCCGGATCGCATTCACAACAATAACACCCGTTCTTCACGAGATCTTCACAACTTGGCGCTATAGTGTAGAAAGAAAATCAGTGTGAAACTGATCACAGCCTAAAAAGGAAGGAAACAGAAATGAAACTCAAACTCATCCTTGCGCTCGGAATCGCCGTCGTCCTGGCTCTCGTACTCGGCGTTGGCGGCTGGTTTGCCTACACCGCCTATGCCCAGACACCCACACCCCAAACCACCAACGGCTGGGGCAACTGCCACGACAACCAGGCGGTTTTTGACCTGCTCAAGACGAACGCGGCCGACCTCCAGGCTCAGCGCCAGGCCGGCAAGAGCCTGCTCAACATTGCAGCGGCCAAGGGCGTCGGCGAGCAAGCCCTGACCGATGCGCTCATGCAGAACGTTGACGCCATGCACACCCAGATGGAAAAAATCTACCCGGGCTTTGACGATACCCAGATGGACCAGGCCATGCGCACTCAGATTACCAGGGACCTCCGCGAAACCCAATACGGAACCATGACCGATTTTCGCCTGTTTAGCACCTATGGCGGCATGATGGGCGG
>JBAVQS010000234.1:0-2225 GCA_049694275.1 Anaerolineae bacterium
GTACTGCCGGTCATCCCACTCGCTTTGCACCAGGTGATGTACCAGCTCATCGTTGGTAAAGTTTTTTCCTGGTCCTTCAGATTCAATACTAGCTTTAAAAGCATGGTGCATTCCCATGAGCCGCATGCGGCTCATCTTTTCTAAACTTTCCTGATTCATTTTTTAAATTTTTATTTGATTAATAATGGTTCCTGTTTTGTCTTGCTGGTTTACTGATAGTAATCTTCTCCCCGGATATTGTCGTGCAGTGGCATGGTGTTACTGGTGTCAGACGGTTGGGGTTGGTCTTCCAATTCAATAAAATCTGCTTTTGATTTTAATATCCGCTCGATGATTCCAAAGTTGTATACATTAAAACTATCGGCCCGTTTGCAGGCGTTGATAAGCCTTATTTCCCCTACCCGTTTTTTATAATTGATAATACCCTGGCATGCCCGGTAATTTTTTTCGGGATACTCATTTCGGGATAATACTTTCTTGATGTATTCCATTACTGCTACTCCTATAAGGGAGGCATCGGCAATAAATTTTTCAGGGTTCCATTCCGTAGGGTACCGGTGCCAGGAAGCAAGGTGGTCTTCGTTTTGTATGTATTTGTCTTTACCAAAACAGCGCACATGAACAGCAATAAGTTCATGTTCACTAAAGGCCTCTACCTTTTTAAGGTTGTACATCAGCTTCACCTTTTTTCCAATAAATTTATAAGGGACACTGTAGTACCGGTGATCTACTGTAACAAAACCTGTTTTACTTACCGTGGCCGTTTTGATAGTCATCGGATCGTAGGGATAAGGGTTCAGCGGCTTTAAAATATTTTTCTCCAGGGCTTCAAACTGTTGCTGCCTGCTGTAATCGCACCCGGTAAGTAAAGTGTTATTATGAGTTTGTAAATAAAGAAGAATATCCTCATTAAGAGTTGTCAAACAGGTATATACCTTTTCATCTATTTTAGTGAAGATGGTAGTGTAAATTATTTTTACCGCCCCTTCTACCAGCGCCTTGTCTTTAGGTTTATACACCCTTGCAGGAAAAACATAGGTGTTGTAATGGGAAGCAAACGCAGCAAAGCTGTCATTGAGTTCTGATTCATACCGGCCGGCTTTCTTTACGGCTGATTTTAAATTATCCGGTACAATGGCTTCCGGTACACCCCCATAAAAATGCAAAGCAGCCTCACAGGCACCAATAAAATCTTCTTTCTTTTGGGAAGCTACTGCTGTTACATAAGTGAGTTGGCTGCACCCCAGGATAGCTACAAAGACTTCTACCTCCTGCACTTCACCGGTTGCTTGATCTACTATCTGCAGGCGCTTGCCTGTAAAATCAATAAAGAGTTTATCTCCCGCTTTATGAGGAACCCGCATGGAGGGTTTACCCATACCCATATAAGTATTTAACCGTACATTGAAGGCTGAGTGCTTATATCCAGAAGGATATTGGCTGATATAATCGGCGTATACCATTTGTTTGGTTACCCCTCGCTTCTTCAACCTTGCTGATAGTTCGGGAAGCAATGCTTCTAAATCCATTACGCGACTGCTGACTGTTTTTGGCTTTTGGATTAAAAAAGCACTAGCCAGTTTTGCGTCACTCATTGCATCCACATGCTCTATTGTAAAACGCAACTCTATAAATCGTAACAGGTATTTTTTTACGGTATTGCGTGCAACCCCCGTTGTTTTGCTGATAAATTTAGTGCCACGGCCATCTGCATAAAGGCGCAGTACCTGTCTTATTTTAAACATATCAATTGGTTTGTTGGACATAATTTATCTCGGTTTATTTTCAATAAAACAACCGATTATTATCCTACAAAAACAACTGTTCTTTTATCTCACTTTTCAGGGGGTCAATTTGAGCCGGAATCAGGGGGTCAATTTGAAATGGCGAAGGGGGGTCAGTTTCATTTGGCCGAGGGGGGTCAATTTGCGTGGATTTTCCAATAATAGCAAAACGTAAACCAATTACCTGATTTACCTATGCCATTTTCCCACAATGCACCTCTTTTTGCGTGGATAAAACAGGTCGTTTTTTTGATTTTATTTTATCCCGGGTTTAGCTGTGGATAACTACGCTGTTTTTTTATTTCATGTAAATGCAGCCCCGATAACATGGAGAGCAGATCGGTAGCGCTAAGTTGTATACTCCCCTCAGCAGCGCTGTCAGAGGGTAAGGAAAAGCGGCCTTTGTGCAAACGCCGATAAAACAAGGTAAATCCTTCAGGC
>JBAVQS010000235.1:0-14758 GCA_049694275.1 Anaerolineae bacterium
GCATGCGTTAGGTACGCCGCCAGCGTTCATCCTGAGCCAGGATCAAACTCTCCGTTTGATTCCTTCATTCTTCCTCAAAGATTAACGTGAACTCAATCGCACATTCCTTCCACTCTTCAGTTGTTAAAGGGCTATATTTCTCAGAAGCTAAACCATTATATACTGTTTGCTTTTCGTGTCAAATCTGTCTTTTGCTCTGTAATCGCCTCAATCAGTGTGGCGAGGATCAATCACCTCATCCAAGACCATCCTCTGCAACGATCTTTATTGCGATGATTCGATTTCTTACTCGGGACCATTCGATATCCCGAAGCAAGTGATCCGTGCGACGGCGGCTCGTTTTCTCATTACCGTTCACACGCTCCTTCCACTTGATTGTTTTTCTTAAGGTTCACCGGTGTCTCTCGCACCAGCGAAGAGCTATTCTACTCGAAAAGCCCTTGCTGTCAAATCCGCTCTAGTCGAGCAAATCACTCTGCGGCGAGGTCGCGGGCAACCCTGCCTTGTTCGCTGAGAGAAAGGGGCGCTTGGAGGGCGCGTAAGTTCTGGCCGCAGGGACCGAAATCAATTCCATTTCCGGATAGCGAAGCGCAGTCAGCTTGCCACCAAAGACACACCCGGTATCAATATCCATCGTACGATTGAGCCATTCGGCGGACGGAACCGGAGTATGCCCATAGACCACATAGACCGAGCCGTGATAGTCAGCAGCCCAATTCAAGCGCACCGGCAGGCCGAACTCGTCTATCTCGCCCGTTGTTTCACCATAGAGCGCGAATTCATACACCGCGTTGGAATCACGGCCCTGCATTGGTTGCTTGAGCCCGGCATGTGCGACGACGAGGTTACCGCCATCCAAAACATAATGACTCGGCAGCCCCCCGAGAAATGAACGCACCCGTTCTTTGAATTCGAGTGGCTCGCTCTCCAACTGCTCCAGCGTCTCGGCCAGGCCATTGGTGATCTCGACGGTTCGCCCCGAGAGCTTGCGCACGAGTTTCATGTCGTGATTACCCGGTACGCAAAGCGCCTGCCCTGCCGCGACCATATCCATGACCAGATGCAGCACCTGCGGGATTTTCGGGCCACGGTCGACCAGGTCGCCAACAAAAATCGCGCTGCGCCCCGCAGGGGGCTGCGCCTGGCAATGCGAATCGTAACCGGTAATGGTGTATCCCAACTCTCTCAGCAATGAGATCAACTCGTCAAAACAACCATGCACATCGCCGATGATGTCGAAAGGACCGCGATCGGCTTTACGATTGTTGGGAAGCGGATCGCGCGCGATTTCGGCAGATTCGACCTGCTCCGGTGAAGAGAGGACGTGCACACGGCGAAAGCCCTCCTTGTACAAACCGGGCAGAGCGTGGCTGAGCCGGTGGACCTGTTGCGCAATGGCCTCGGGGTCAGAATCCTGGCCAGAGCGATGCCGGTTGCGCTCGCCCAGGAGCTTTTCGGGAAGGTCCAGCGCGATGGCAACAGGGAGAGTGTAATATTGCCGTGCAAGCGCGACCAACGGCGCCCGTGCGCGGGGCTCGTCGTTGTTCGCATCGACGACCGTGAGTTTGCCGGCCTCCAGACGTTTGGCTACGACAAAATGGAGGATGGCCAGCGCCGCGTCGGTCGCATTCTGATCGGCCTCGTCATCTGAGACTAGGGCGCGAAAGAAATCGAGCGATAGAATCTCGGTCGGTTTGAAATGTCGATGGGCAAAGGTGGACCTGCCAGAGCCGGAGGCGCCGATGAGGACAACGAGCGCCAGTTCAGGAATTGTGAGCTGCATGATTGCCCTTGTAAATAACAAGTGACGTCAAAGAAGCCAGTTGCTCGTTCGTTAGTTCCTCGGGCGAATCATAGACATAGACCCGGCGAGCGCCTGCAGCCATGCCCACCTCTCGTAATATCCGGCGTTCAACCTCACTAAGCCCATCTGTAAATGGCACATGAGGATGGATAATCATCGTCGGCATTGGCGGAAGCGCACGCGTCCAGCCCGGGTGAACCTGCCGCATGAACATCATCAGCGTCGCTTGTGCAATCAGAGAGTCTCCAACCACCATGCGCGGATGCTCGAACCCATTCAACAGTTGCGCACCCGCTCCAGCCTTGTAGGAAGCGCGCTCCGCATCACGGCCCAGGCCAATGATCTTATTGCTCGCGTCGAGCGCAATCCGAGGAACATCCTCATAGCGCCGGTTCTTGTTGACATGGACAATGACCATCCAATCCGGTTTGATACGGACATAATACAGTTTGAGCTTGAAAAAGACCGCTTCGGAAAGCGAGCGTTCCATTTTATCTTTCAGTGGGTCGGAATTCGGCAATGATCTCAATCAAGCCAATGATATTGCGATTGAACTCCAAGTCCTCGGCGGGAATCCAATATTCTTGATGAATGGTTATATATCCCCGCGGCTCTGCTTCCAGTCCCGAAATGCCTTGAGCAGGTCCTGCCGCGCGGCCGGCTCGATCGAGTCCTCGGTCAGCCGCCCGACGATCTTGATCGTCCGTCGTACCTGGTCGAGATAGTTCCCGCAGCCGGTGCACCCGCTCAAGTGCTCCTCAAAGCGCGCCCGCTCCTCCGGCGGAAGCTTGCCCTCCAGATAATCCGTCACCAACTCGACCAGCTCGCGGCAATTTAGCTCGTCCATTTACGCTTTGCTCAGATGCCTTTCCAGCGCGCGGCGCACGCGCGCACGCGCCCGGTGCAAAAGCACTCTCTGATTAGACTCGCTAATATCCAAAATGTTACAAATCTCTTGCGCGGCCAAGCCCTCCACATCATGCAAGCGAATGACCTCGCGCTGGCTCGGCGGGAGGAGGTCGATGGCGCGATACACCATGTCCAATGTCTCTTGAGACAGGAGCCGCTCCTCCGGGAGCTCGCCCCAGTTCAGGGGCAGCGAGGCCCACTGGCCCGCAGAACGCTGTCCGGCAGGTATAAAGCGCCCAGGCTCGACCGCCGGCTCATCCGGGTCGTTCTCGGGATTCCAGATGGCCGAAAATGGCAGCGAGCGCCCTTCGCGCTGCGCCCGGGTCCTGGCTATATTGCTCAGAATGCTAAAAATCCAGGTTTTGAGGGACGAGCGCCCCTCAAAGGAATCGATCCCGCGCAAGACGGCGAGCCACGTCTCCTGCACCACGTCCTGGGCGACGTGCGAGTCGCGCACAAAGAAAAGGGCCAGCCTTAGCAAAGCAGAATGATGGCGCTCCACCAACATTTCGAATGCGGCCTCGTCACCCGCGCGGAGGGCCGCAACCAGTTGCGCCTCGTCGGAGCGTGCAGAGGGCAAAGATGGAGCAGATCGATCAGCGGAAAGTGAATCCATTTCTGTGATAGTATAATGCGCCTGGAATTCAAAAGCAAGGATGCGATAGAATGAGCATCGTGATGGGTGTATGCTGGGGGTGGAGGTGTGATGATGCAAGAGAATGATTATTGGCAGGCGGTTGTCGAGCGAAACCGCGCGTATGACGGTAAATTCGTTTTTGCCGTTCGCACGACGGGCATCTATTGCCGACCCTCATGTGCGGCGAGGCATCCCCGGCGCGAAAATGTCCGCTTCTTTGCCGAGCCGGCCGAAGCCGAGCGCGCGGGCTTTCGTCCCTGCCGACGCTGCCAGCCCGCCCTTGCAAATGGCGCCGAGCCGCACCTTGACCTTGTGAGACGGGTCTGCGATTACCTATCTGAATCGCAGGACGAGATACCTACGCTCGACGAGCTAGCCCAGCGATTCAATCTCAGTCCTTTTCATCTACAACGCACATTCAAGCGCCTCGTCGGCGTCACCCCACGCCAGTACGCGACAGCCCGACGCGCAGAGCGGTTCAAGGCCGAGCTCAAGAGCAACCGGAGTGTCACGGACGCGCTCTACCAGGCAGGATACCAATCGAGTAGCAGCGTCTATGAACAGGGCACAGAGCAGTTGGGCATGACCCCTGCCGAGTACCAGCGCGGCGGGCGCAGTCTGCAAATCTCATTTACGGTGGCCCCCTGCCCGCTCGGGTGGCTGCTCGTCGCAATGACCAGGAAGGGCGTCTGCGCGGTCCGGCTTGGCGATTCGCCGGCTGACCTGGAGAACAAATTAAAAAGTGAATTTCCCGCGGCGGCGATAAACCGCGACGATGCGGAACTGGAATCGTGTGTTGCTCCGCTGCTGGATTATATAAGTGGGACCCGCCCCCACCTTAACCTGCCGCTGGACGTGCAAGCGACCGCTTTTCAGCGCCGCGTGTGGGACGCACTGCGGGCCATCCCGTATGGGAGCACGCGCTCGTACCAGGATATCGCCAGGGCCATCGGTCAACCCGCAGCCGTTCGTGCGGTTGCCCAGGCCTGTGCGAAAAACCCGACGGCGCTCGTCATTCCCTGCCATCGCGTGATTCGGGAAGACGGGAGTCTGGGCGGCTATCGCTGGGGAATCGAGCGCAAGCGCGCACTGCTAGAGAAGGAAGCAAAGGCAGAGAGATCGGGCTAGCAAAAAGTCACTTTTATCTACACGGCTCTTTGCCTGGTGAGAATGGTCGCCTGCTTGAAAAAGGGCGCAAGCGCCGGATAGAGAGAGCGATAGAAGGGATAGTATTCGGCGTAGGTGGCGGCATCAGGCCCCGGCTCGACCCGTTCTACCACGCGAATTGTGCGAGCGCAGGCCTCCTGAACATCCTTGTACAACCCTGCGCCAACGCCGGCGAGGAGCGCCGCACCAAACGCGGCGCCTTCCGTCACATTCACCAGCGCGATCTCGGCGTCAAACACATCTGCGAGGATCTGCCGCCAGAGCGGGCTGCGCGCACCCCCACCCGAAGCCCGCACCTGGTCAATCTTGAGTCCCCTTGGATTCATCAACTCAAGCGAATCGCGCAGGCCATAGGCAACCCCTTCGAGCACCGCCCGCGCCATGTGCGCCTTCGTATGACGCAGCGTCAAGCCGAAATAGACGCCGCGCGCATCCGGGTCAGCATAAGGCGTCCGCTCGCCGGAAAGATAAGGCAAGAACACCAACCCGTCCGATCCGGCAGGAATTTCGCTCGCCTGCGCGGTCAAGAGATCGTACACATCAATCCCCTGGGCACGCGCCTCCGCCCATTCCGCTTGCGCCAGCGTATCGCGAAACCAGCGGAAAGAGCCGGCCGCCGAGAGCATGACCCCCATCCAATGCCACTGGCCGGGTATGGCATGACAAAATGTATGCAAGCGCCCCTCCGGCTCGATAGCGAACTGATCCGTGGCGGCAAACACCACACCGGATGTCCCCAAGGTCGCGGATATAACTCCCGGTCTAACAATGCCGGTCCCCACCGCCTGCGCGGCCTGATCCCCGCCACCGCCGACTACCGGCGTCCCGGCACACAGCCCCGTTTCAGCAGCGGCGCTCTCAGAAACTCTCGCGCTCACTACCGTCGATTCAAGACAGTCGGGCAACCACTCGCGCGGGATATCGAGCACGGCCAGCATCTCGGCGGACCAGGCGCGATTTTTCACATCAAAGAGCGCCGTTCCCGATGCATCCGAAACCTCGGTCGCGTAGACGCCGGTCAAACGATAGCGGATGTAATCCTTGGGAAGCAAGACTTGGGCAACCTGCGCGAAAATGTCCGGCTCGTGCTCGCGCACCCAGACAATCTTGGGCGCGGTAAACCCCGGCAACACCGGGTTGGCGATCAGGTCCAATAGGAGCTCCTCCCCCATCGCCGCCCTGATCTCGGCGCACTGTCCTGCAGTCCGCTGATCGTTCCACATGATGCACGGTCGCAGAACATTTCCCTCGCGGTTGAGGAGCACGAGCCCGTGCATTTGTCCGGTGAGCCCGATCCCAACCACTTGCTCTGGTGTTACCCCCTCGGTCCGAAGCACGGTACGAATACTCGCAATCGTCGCGGTCCACCAATCAGCCGGGTTCTGCTCCGCCCAAAGCGGCTGCGGGGTGGACATCAGATACTCGGTGGTCGCACTTGCCTTGACGCCGCCCTCCGCCTCAATCAACAGCGCCTTGGAACCGGACGTCCCTATGTCAATACCCAAAAGATAGATTCCCATTTTCAGGAAGACAGGTCCATTATGGATTAGCTGAAATGCGCTCCAGGTAACGTGGGTTCGCCACACGGAGCTTGGCGACGACGGTCGCCTCGACGTGGTCGAGTGCGGCGGCGTAAAATGGCGCGGCATCCATCTCACCGGCCCTGATCCGCGCAGCCAATTCCCGATTCAACTCCAGGACCGCGTCGCGCAGGGTCCGGTCCGTCGCCGGCGCCTCTGACCCCCCTTTCCCCAACAGACCGGTCAGTCGCTCCCATTCTGTGTGCAGCGGTTCGCTCCCCTCCTGCAGTTCGCGCGCCACAATCGAGAGCACATTCGCCGCGACCAGCGCACGAAAACGCAGGCGCGGATCGGCAATCGTCGGGATCAATTCGCGCTGCAGAAAAATCCCGACCGCTTCAACCAGTTCGCGCGCATCCGGTCGATCTTGCATGTAACCTCCGGCTGGGTAAACAGGGAAACAAGGAGACAGGTAGATAGGCAAATGCTCCCGCCATCCTTGTTTACCTGTTTCCCTATCTACTTGTCTACCGTTCTCACCAGCCGCAACGCCTCCAGTTCCATCTCGGCGCATCTTCGCCCCAGGCTTGCCAGCTCCAGGTTCGGCTCGACGCCGCGCAGGTGGCGCTCAGCCTGGTCGAGAGTACCGGCGGCCCACAGGAGATTGCCCATCACTTCCCAATAGTGCACGCGAGAGAGATCAACCGGAATGCCGGTACATTCCTGATAGCCGGCAAAAAAGTCTTGCGGCTGGCCCACACCGCCATAGCGCAGCTTGTCCACCCCAAACCGCCAGTCGCGTACCATCCCCCACGCCAGGTCCTCGGCCGGGTCGCCGAGATGCGCAAACTCCCAATCGAGCACCCCTGTCAGACCTTGTGGAGTGACGACCACGTTGCCGATTCGATAGTCGCCATGGACCAGCGCCAGGTGTTCAGGCGGGGCCGGCTCGTTGCGGCGGAGCCAGCGCAGGACCAATTCAAGCGCCGGGTGCGGCTCGCCGATCCGGTCGAGGTCTGTCTCCGCCCGCCTGATCGACACTATCGCCGGCGTCTCGCCCGTTTTCGGCGACGGGATTAACGCGTTCAGCCCATACCGTTCCGCCGGGACCCGGTGAATCGCGCCGAGCGCCGCGCCCATCTGATGTGGCAGCGACTTGCGCGCCTCGGCCAGGCCCACCGCTTGCACAATCCGCCGCCCGATGGTCTCCCCCTCAAGCCGCTGCATGACCAGACACGGTCGTCCGAGCAGGTCGCCGAGAAACCAGTATGGACGCGGGGCGGGCACGCCCGATTCGTATGCCGCCTGCAGCACGCGGAACTCTTGCGCGGGATCGAGCGCATCCGCGAAAATCTTGGTGCCCACATGCCGCCGCATGACAAGTTGATGCGCGCCTTGCCACGGGCCCGCCGGGATAGTCAGGTCGAGCCGCCACATCTCTTGCGATGCGCCGCCCGGCATCATGGCCAGCGCCGCAATCCCGACCTCGCCGCCGGTCACCTCACGCAACGCGCCTTCCAACGCCGCCTGTAATTCTTGATTCGTCGACATAGAACAAGCTCACCGCCACGGCGCACAAGCCACAAAGAATCTATCAAAACCTTCGCGTTCTTTGCAGCCTTTGCGGTTCAATTTTTTTGCGCCCGGCGAAAGACGCGGCGGGCGATGCTGAGCCGATGGACTTCGGAGGGACCATCATAGATGCGGAAGGGCCGCGCCTCACGATAGAGGAGCGCGAGCGGAATGTCCTCGGAAACGCCCAGGCCGCCGCAGATCTGCAGTGCGCGGTCGATGACCCGGTTGACCGTCTCGGCGACAAAGACCTTGGTCATACTCGTCTCGTGCGGCGCCGGATCCCCCTGATCGAGCAGCCAGGCCGCGTGCCAGACCATGAGCCGCGCCGCGTGGAGCTCAATCTCGGAATCGGCGATCGGGAACTGGACGCCCTGGTGCTCGGCCAGCTTGGCGCCAAACGAATCGCGCCGGGCGGCATACTTGACCGCAAACTCCATTGCCCGCCGCGCCGCGCCGATCCAGCGCATACAATGGGTCAGGCGTCCCGGGCCAAGGCGCATCTGCGCATACTCGAACCCCTGTCCCACCTCGCCCAGCACCGCCTCGTCGCCCACCTCACAGTTGACAAACTCGACTTCGCCGTGCCCGCCGGGAAAAACGCTGTCGAGCGTAGGAATCTTGCGCACAATCCTGAAACCGGGGTTTGCGGCATCGACCAGGAACATGGTCGCACCCTCGCGCTTGTGCAGCTCCCCGGTCCGCGCAATCGCAATGGTAAAGGCTGCCCCCAGCGCGCCGGTGATAAACCACTTGCGGCCATTGAGAATCCATTTATCGCCGCGCCGTTCGGCAGTCGCTTTTAACAGCGCGGGGTCGGCCCCTGCGCCCGGCGCGGGCTCGGTCATGCTAAAGCAAGAGCGGATTTCACCCGCCGCGAGGGGCTTGAGATATTTTTCCTTTTGCGCCTGCGTCGCAATCCGCTCCAGCAGGTGCATGTTCCCTTCGTCAGGCGCAGAGCAGTTGAGCGCCTGCGGGCCAAGCAGGCTGCGCCCCGCCTCTTCAAACACCACCGCGCACTCGCGCCAGTTAAGCCCGAGGCCGCCCCACTCCCGGCTCAGTTGCGGAAGGAAGAGCCCGGCATCACGCGCAGCCCGCTGCAGGTCGGTGCGCAACGCATCCCACGGCTCAACCTCGTGCGGAATCTCGCGCTCGGCGGGAATGACGACCCCGTCGATAAATTTCCGCGTGCGCTGCTGCAGCGCTTGCAATTCAGGCGACAGTGCAAAATCCATTCGGACCTCCGCGTCCTTGATGTTTGGCTCTATGTTAAGCCAAGTGCCGCGTTATTGCAAGGGTGGGCCGAACCGTCCTGCATTTCCCCCACCTGTACCCACCGGTACCCATCCGTACCCACGCGTACCCACGCAAATTGTAGAGACGCGCCGGCGGCACGTCTACCGCGCGAGGGGGGAATAAAGTACTAGGTCCTTTCGCCTCAAAAGTGAAAGGAATAAAGCGCAAAAGGCACCTAGATCCATAGAAGCGTTTCTCAGACTTGGGCGCCACGCACACCACATGCTTGGCTGAGGAGCGCTCCTCTGGCCGTGACATCACACACACAACACGCCCGGCTAAAAGGCGCTCCTCAGACTTTGGCATCACGTACACCACATGTCTGACTGAGGAGCGCTTTTTGTCAAACATCCGGTAGCAATTGTATAACAGTGGTCATACCGGCAAAAGGTCTTGTCTCTTGAAATCTTGCGCGCACGGCCGCTTGTGCTAAAATCGAGAGCACCCAGTCAATGCTCGTCTTGGCGCGATGATCGCCCACTTCATATACCTGCACAGCGATTGCAATACGCCCCGACCTCTTGCTCATAACGCCAAGCCCTTTGAATACCTCAAAGTCTTTATGACAAGGAGCCACCTTGAAAAGTAATCCCTGGTATAAAAACGTGTTCATCTATTTGCTCATCCTTGTGACGCTGGCCGCGCTGGCCTTTAATATTTTTACCCCGAAACCCTCGCGACCGCAAATTGGCATCAACCAAGTCCTCGCCGACGCCAAGGATGGACAGATCATGCGCATCCAGACACTGGGGAGCGGCGGGGAGTTGTTGATTACGTACAAGGAGGATCCGGGCGTCCAGTATAGCTCGCGCATGGAGCCCGGCGACAGCATCACTCGATTACTGCTTGCCGCCGGCGTCCCGCTCGACAGCGTGGACATTTCTGTCGCCAGCGCGCCCCAGTCGGACAACTTGATCGCGCTTCTCGGAACGGTGTTGCCGTTCGTGCTGATTGGCGGCCTATTTTTCTTTCTCCTGCGGCGAGCCCAGGCCGGGAACCGCGTGGCCAAGGACCTGATCAAGCACGAGTGGAAGATCGAGAAGCCGGCCATTACCTTTGCCGACGTGGGCGGAATGAACGAAGCCAAGCAGGCGATAGGGGACTTGATCGCCTACCTGAAAAACCCGGACCGGTTTGGCGCAGTGGGTGCCCGTATGCCGCGCGCCGTTCTCTTGCAAGGCCCGACGGGGAGCGGCAAGAGCCTGTTCGTCCAGGCGGTGGCCGGGGAGGCGGGCGTCAAGCTGATTAACACCAGCGGCTCGGAATTCATCGAAATCTTTTGCGGTGTGGCTGCGGCCCGTATGCGTGAACTCTTCCTGGAAGCGAAAAAACTCGCACCGGTCGTGGTGTTGATCGACGAACTGGATGCGCTGGGGCGAGCGCGCCTTCAAGCTGACAAGCAAGCCGCTGCCTCGGAACAGCAGTTGCTGCTGAGCCAGTTATTCATCGAGCTCGATCAGCTTCAAGCGAAACGCGGGGTGGTTGTCGTGGCAGCCACCAATCGTCCTGACCTGGTCGATCCTGCCCTCGTCCGCGCCGTCCGCCTGAACCGGCAAATCATCATCGGCCTCCCCACAACGGAGGAGCGGCTCGAAATTCTCAAGGTACTCGTCAAGGACAAGGCGTTGGCGCCGGATGTGAGCCTGGAGGAGATCGCGCAGCAGACGGACGCGCGGACTGGCGCAGACCTGGCGGCTATCGTCAATCGCGCCGAGGTGCTAACAATGCAGGGAAATGGAACCGCGGCCACACGCGCGCTGACGGCTCAGGATTTTCGGGAAGCGCTGGGAGCGCAATAGTGTACAATCGGTAACTAAAAGGGAGTGGATGGACAAGATTTGAATGCCGTTTATAACGAGGGTTCTTCGCGGAAAAGTGGGGCAAGGTTAGTCAGGCCCACATTCTTCCAGCACCCGTAGTCGAAAATGCTCAAAATTGCGATAGCCGAACGCGCGCCGTTTGATCAATTTCAAGCGATTGTTCAGGCCTTCCACAAGGCCGCTCGTCAGCCGCTCCGAAAAGTAGTTCAAGATTTGCTCCCACCAATGCCGCAGGGTCTGGACGAATTTGCCGAGACTCTTGACCCCGGACGCTTCGACTTGGACAATCCAAGCCTCGAGGTGCTGGCAGGCCTGTTCCCGCGAGTGGTCCGTCTCGGAAATTGTGCGAAAGGCCTCTTTGAGCTGATGTAACTGTTTGAGTTGTGGCGAGAGCGCATACATCTGCTCCAAGCGCACCTGTTCTTCCACATTCAAGTGCTCTGCATTTTTGACCAGAATCCAGCACAAGCCTTTGAGTTGTTCTTTCTCGGCCGCGGAGGCTGTGCGCTGAATCTCCCGCCGCGCCGCCGTGACCTAGTGCGTCGGATTTTGCATCACATGGAAGCGCTCCGCCGTGAGTTGTGCCTGCGGCAACAGGCTTCGACCGCGAGCCGATAGGGTTCCCACATATCGATGGCGACCTACTGGACGCCCTGGCGTACCTCCCGTGGCCAGGTATCGAAATAGGCTTCCAGCGTAGCGCGGGTGCGGTCTGGCAAGATCGTCAGGACACAATGTCGCTCTAAATCGCTCACGACCAGGATGAAATCTTGATGCCCTTTGCGCAGGGCAATCTCATCGAGCCCCACGCAGCGCACCGCCGTCACCGACTGACATCGGGCGGCTTGGTCGGCGCATCCCTCAAGATAGAGGGCTTCGACCACGTGGTAGTCCAGGCCTTCTTGCTGGCTGACGTCCTGAATCGACCGCCCATGACACTGCTGATAGAGATATTGTTGATAGCGATAGGTATAGCGGCGGTGTGTGCCCACACTCTCCCACGTTTCGGTGAAAGGTCGGTGACAGTATTCGCACTCGAAGTGCCGTTGGTGGAACTCCACATAGCTGGCATAGCCGCATACGGCCAAGTCACGGACGCTGCGCCGGAGGACCTCGTGAATCTGCGTCGCCAACTGCATGCAGCGTGGACAAATGGCGACGGGGTATGCCGGTTCACAGAACCAGACGAGTTGCTGGCGGAGGTCATCGCGCTCCAAGCCGGTGACGATGAAATCCGGCAAGTTCAACAAAGCCGTGAGCGCCTGCACATCTTGCGCTTTGACGGACTGTACGGATAGTTCTATACTGGACATGGGGGTCCCTCTCGGCAGGTGAGTATCGCAACTCCATTCTACTGAGAGTGGCCCCGTTTATAAAATTGCTCTTACCCCACTAATCCGCGAAGAACCACCACATTTACCCTTTACTGCCAAAGGGAATTCGCTCTAGTAGACACCCGCGAGCATCGGACCGAGGCGGGCAATATCAAGTATAATCCACGGATGGCATCGGTGCACCAGCCGGTTGATCACGGCACCGACATGCTGAGGGCGATTATTGCGGCCGCTCTGGACGCGCAGGAGCAGAACGACGAGGATGAGGAATCTGGGGCTGACGCGATTGGATTCACGGATGAGCCGTTCTTTGGGGGAAGACGGGATTCCGTGTACTCGATATACTTGCAGTCAGCAAGTTCCGCGAGGTAGTTGATGGCGAACAATCCCGCAAGGAGTCCTATACGGATTGCATTGTGGTCTGCGCGACCCTCCGGACATTGGCTAGAATCCCGGTATGTCGGCAGGCAGGACGAAGAAAGAGCAAGAGGGCAAGCCATACCCTTGACACACGACAAGCAGGAGGAGTAGAATTCGGCGCGTCCAGGCGATTCGTCTGTTGCTATCATGATTTAGCTTTCACATTCCTCCTGCGATAAACTATCCGCGCATCACACCGCTCTTTGTTGCCTCTCTCTAGCTGGCTGGCCATCTCGTGCGCTCGAGAGCATTTGTTGTATCCGACCCATAGGAGGCGTCTATGTTCACGCGAAACCGGTATCTAGTGATCGGGGCATTCGTATTCGTCACTGCGATTGCTTGCGTTGGGCTGCCTCCCGGGCAAGAGCCGACCGCGGTTCCGCCAACCGCCACCATAGTGCCCATCGTGCAAGCGGGTGGGGGCGAGCCCGTTCGTTCTCCAACGGATACCACCACGCCAACCAGGACACTGACGCCGACAGTGACGCGCACGTTAACGCCGACAGATACGCCAACCCCAACGCTAACGCTAACGCCAACCGCTACTCCCGCTCCCACCCGGCTTGCCGGTCCGTTCGTGGTCAAGCAGACTGAAACCCTGGGTGGTGAAAAGATATCCGGATTCGTTTGCAGCGTCACCCAACCCTTTCAGGTAACGGTCGCTGCGCCAGAAGTAACGTTTGCCTTTTATTTTCTCCCCGCGGCAGCCGACCATGGCCAGTGGACCTATGCCTATTCCCTTCCAAGGGCCGGGGAAAGTCATGATGCAAAAGGGAATTATACAATACGCCCGGCGAGCGAGAACGGCGTGCTCACCTTAGTGATGACCGGCTCGGACCATGTGGTATTCCATGGTTTCGACGGCAACATCCCTACCCACTACCAGTTTAACCTGGCGCCAGCATCAAACGTACCCTGTCCATAGGCTCCTTGAAATTGGCGACTTGCGGACGGCGGCCAACTGGCTTGCAGTCAGACGTCAGCTATTCCATTTATACGCGTGCATATCGGGCATCACTTAGCCCCATGATCGCCCCGTTTTATTGAGCTTGCCTGTCCGGAGAAAATTAAATGCAATCACCCCAACCTTCCCCTGACTCGAAATCTTCTCGTCAGGTTATGATCTCTGCATCTATGCAGCTCGAAAAGGCTCGCCAGGTAGAGTGGACTATGCTCTATGGCCCCAATAAGGGTCTAAGACGTCCGCTCTGCGAGCTAATGGACAAGCACATTGCTGATCTCGGGAACCTTGGTTGGATCATCAGCAATTGGCGCGATCCTGAGATCAAAGCAGCCGCATTGACGCTCCTTGCCCATGAACTTGGAGAACCACAAACCCAAGAGACCATAAAACGGTTTGGCGCAGAAAGCGTCGGGGGTGACAAATATCTTAAAGAACAAGAACGAGAGAATCACACTCAGGGAACGTTCATTCTTGCCGTAGGGCTAACCCTTGGGTTTATGTTGATTTTTGAATTCATCTGGCGTGCGGGCCAGATGATACTGGCGGGTCAATCGTGGTTATCCGTGATCCTTGCGCTTGTCATAGTCCTCTTGATCTTATTGCCTCCTTTTGTGCTTTCTATGAGATACCAGATACGAAAAGCGTTTACCACTGCAGATAATTATCGGCTGGGCCGCGAAGGCGAAGAGTGGCTTACCGACAAGATTCGGGCGCGACTGGATAATCGATGGACTGCCTTTCGCAATCTGCATATCCCAGGTCACAAAGAAGACCTGGATTTAGTAGTAGTGGGACCCTGCGGGGTTCGGCTTTTGGAGGTCAAAGCCTTTAGACAGGAATTGCGCTTGCGCGGGACGAATTGGGAGCGCCTCGATGGTAGGCAGTGGAAACCACTCGGCCAAGACCCAATAGCTCAGGCCAGGGCGAACGCCGCGGAGTTATCTCATTACCTCGACCGGCACGGCATCAAGCTCTTCGTCCAGCCAGCCGTCGTTCTGACTCAGCCACAACCTGGAAGTCATTTCGATCCGGCAATTGACTTGATATGGAAGCAGTTTGAGGTGGACGCAAAACTGGCTGAAATGAACGCAGCGCCAGGCCCTCTCGCAATCGCCGATCAAGCGCGCGTTGTTGCTACCCTGAAAGACCTCACACAGAGCAACCAAACGAAATAGACTGATCTGCGAAAATCATTTGGGTGCGTTTCACTTGGGTTGAGAACATGTCAGGCCACCAAGGGTAATTGGGCGTAAGTCATCTTGCGGGTTGATACACCTGAGTCAAGCGCGGTGGGCGGCAAACGGATGGCCTGCAC
>JBAVQS010000236.1:0-12967 GCA_049694275.1 Anaerolineae bacterium
ATCGCGCTGATCGTGCAAGTCACAAAAGGCTTCGAACAAACTGCCCACGTCAAACACCAAGCCCTCCGGGCGCACATTGATTTCAAAGGCAAGTGGGGTATACTTGGCCATAGTGACCTTTCTCCTGTTGATGGTTTGATTTGGCGATCTCCATCATACCGGAAAAGGTCACTTTTTTGTTAAGGGTCAACCGACTTTGCAATCGCCGTGGTCAAGCTATAGGACCATGGTGGTAGGACCAATTGGCGATTACTATTCCCCCTTGCGCATGTTATCATTTTGAGAGATGCCGGAACCGTTAATGGACCAGGCGCGACGCGCACTGCGCGAGGCGCACACGGAGGACGCCCAGGCGATCCTCATCAACGTCATCGCGCGAGAACCGGAGCACGAAGAGGCGTGGATCCTGCTGGCGGAAGCGATTACCGACGCGAGCAAAAAGCGCGAGTGCCTCGAACGCGCGCGGGCGATCAACCCGCGCAATCGCGCCATCCTGCGCGCCCTCGAACGCCTGACCCCGCTCGCGCCGTCCCCCGAGCCCGCGGCACCCAGCCCGCGCGTGACGCCCTCCACCCCGCCCACCGACCCCCCGGCCGCGCCGCCGAGCGCGGTCCGTGAGATTATCGCCACGCCCATTCAAATCTCCGCTCCGCTCCTGCCCCCGGAGGCCGGCGCGGGGCCGATTGAGCCTTTGATGGAGCAGGCGGAGGCGATTATGGAGGCGTTGCTTCTGACCAAGGATTTGCCGGGGACGCGGGAAAAGGGGCGTGACCTGCTGCGCGTGCTGGATGACGCGGCCATGCGGGATATGTCGACCACCCGCCAGTGGGCGCGCACGGTCGCGCGTGAGGCGCTCTTGCAATTTGAAAAGGCGCTCACCGCGGCCATCGCCGGCCTGCCGCAGGACGACCCACAACTGGCGCAGTTGCGCGAGCAGCGGCACCGGGCCCTCTCTTATCTCCGCTAGTAGTGCATCAACATGAACCTGCGAGGTTGAGCTATACCTATTGCACTGAGCCAGCGTATATGCCGTCCTGCAAATTCATCATGGTGATGCACTAGCCCGTACGGCGCGCCGCGCTCTATTTCTCCCGAAACACCTTGCGATAGACGACTTTGCCATCGCCGACCGTGTAAAAATCGGTCATGTACCCCACCTGTTCATATCCCCGGCGGGTGTAAAAGGCGCGCGTGGGCGTGTACTGCGACGTATCTGAGGTTTCGATATACAACTGTCGCGCCCGGCGCCCGATCAGGTCCTGTTCGACGTACTGCAAGAGCGCGGTGCCCAGCTTTTTATCCTGATGCGAACGGTCCACGGCGAGCCAGTAGAGGTCATAGACGTCCTCGCTCATCTCGACCGGCCCGTAGCAGGCGAACCCGAGCGGAACAGTCCCGGGGGCATCCCGGTAGACGGCCCAGATATAGTCGCCGAAATCCCAGCCCGGCTGGCCAATCGCCTGGATATGGGCAAAATACTTGTCGAGGAGCTCGTGAATGACCTCCAGTTCATCGGGACGAAAAAAGCCCGTGCCGCGGGCCAGTTCCAAAAGGGGCTCAATCTCGGTCGGCTGGGGATGATCAATCATGGATGAGATGCGCAGAAACCCGTTTTCCACCCCTGGCGGGGCAGAAAACGGGTTTCTGGAGAATGAAAAGACAGTGGAATGACATCAAGCAACGGCGGGCGCCAGTTTGGGCGCAGGCAGCTCGCGCTTTTTGTCTTTGGCAAACGCGCTGACCGGAATCTCGCGGATGCCATCGGCGCCTGCGCTCCGGGCCTTGAGCCGCAGCGAGATGATGCGCGGCCGGGCAAACTTGAGCCGGTACCGGTGCGCGGCCAGCCGGATAATCTCGTCCGCCAGCTCGGCATACGCCATCCCGGCCACCCGCGCGGAACGGGCGATGCCCGCATCCGGCGACAGGTCGGCGTTCGGGTTGACTTCGAGGACGTAGGGCACGCCGTTCTGGACGCGGATGTCGACGCGGCCGTAATCGCGCAGCCCCATCGTCTGGTACGCGTGCACGGCGACCTCGCTGATCTTTTCCCGGAGCGATTCGTTGATGCGCGCCGGCGAGATGACCTGGGTCAGCTTGTAATCGGACGAATCCTCCACCCACTTGCCTTTAAAGGTGACGATGCGCTGCTTGGGGTCGCGGATGTGCCGGAAATTGATTTCGGAGATGGGCATGACCCGCGGGTTCTCGTTGCCGAGGAGCGTCACGTTAAACTCGCGGCCGGAGATGAACGACTCGACCAGGGCCGGCTGGCGATAGGTATCCCAGATAAATTTGACCTGCTGGCGCAGCTCGCGCTCGTTCTCGACCACCGAATCCATGGTGATGCCGAGGCTGGCGTCTTCCGCGATCGGTTTGACGAACAGGGGAAAGTCGAGCTGGCGTCGCACCGTGGGGGGACCCATGACCTGAAAGGACGCGGTCGGAATGCCGTGCGCTTGCAGGATTTCTTTGGTGCGGGCCTTGTTGAGACAGGTGCCCAGGGTCAGGCGGCTGGAGCCGGTGTAGCGAAAGTGTAAATATTCGTACACCGAGATCACATACGGTTCGAGGTATGTCTTGTCGCGGATACTTTCGCACAGGTTAAAGATGAGCCACTCATTGGGATCGAACCGCCGCAGCGGCTCCCAAAGCTGGTCACGGATGGGGACGGCGACCACTTCGTGGCCGAATGAACGCAGCGACTGCTCGACAGCCTGTTCGACGAGCTGTGTTTCCCGCTCCGCCAGAATATCGTCTGGATGACCTTTGTCCAGAAGATCAACTATGTTGTAAACAACGAGGACCTTCAATCCGGATCCCACACTCCTCTTCCACAGATTTCACCGCGGCATAAAAATATTTTTGCGCGTCGATGAGATGGAAATACTTCTTGTTCTGTCGTCATTATAACCTACAACGTGAGGATTGCAACCTTAAAAAACGCGAACGATGCATTTCTTTAGGGTTCATGGTATAATTTTCGCGTCGGGCGCAGGTTTCAAACCGGCCCGTACGCGATCAAGAGAAGGAGACGTTGTGCTTTTAACATTCCTGCAGATGATTCAACAACATGCCGACGTGGCCACCGAGATCATTCCCTACCTGGTCGGTCTCTCCCTGGCGATGGTCTGCGGCATTACCTTCCACGAATTTTCACACGCGTTCACCGCGTACCAGTTGGGCGACATGACCCCCCGCTATCAGGGGCGACTGACGCTCAACCCCGCCGCGCACCTGGACCCGATGGGGGTGCTGCTGTTCGCGCTCGCCGGCTTTGGATGGGGCCGCCCGGTCCAGTTCAACCCGGTCCGCCTACGAACCAACCCGCGCACCGGCGGCGCGCTCGTCGCGATCGCCGGCCCCATCGCGAATATTCTCCTGGGGACCGTGGTGGGGTTGAGCACGCGCATCATGATCGGCTTGCAAGTTCTGCCCGGCACTGAGACCTGGGGCATCGTGCTCCTCAACACCCTGGTCTATTTCGTCTGGTTTAATTTCATCCTGGCGGTATTCAACCTGGTGCCGCTGCCGCCGCTTGACGGCCACCATATTCTGCCCGCGCTCTTGCCTGCGGACATGGCGTACGGCCTGCAAAGTTTCTACGCCAGGATCGGACCCTACAGCCTCTTTGCCTTGCTGCTCATTCTCTGGTACATTCCAGCGGCGGGGAATATCCTGACCACCCCCGCAAGCGCGATGATGCGCCTCGTCCTCGGATTTAATTTCTAGCGCATGGCCGGACCGTTCTACCGGGTGCGCCAACTGGTCGCCGCGCTGCGCGCCCGGCCGCTGGACGAGCGCGAGTGGCAACTGGTCGGGGAAACGCTGCCAGCGCCGGGGGTGGACCTATACCGGGCGATGCCGCTGGGTGACCAGCGCCACAGCCTGACCATCTTGAAGGGTTTGCTGGCGCAGGGCTATACGGCGCGACCGCTGGCGCAGGCGGCGCTGTTACATGACGTGGCCAAGAGCAAGGTGGGGTTGCTGCCTCGCAGTGTGGTCATCGTAGCGAATGCGCTCTCCCCTTTTCTCCTGCCGCGCCTGGCCTTGGCCGACCCGCGCAATCCGGACGGTCCTCCTCCCAGCGGTTGGCGCTATCCCTTTTATCTCAGTCTCCATCATCCGGAACTGGGCGCGGAGGCGGCCGAACGCGCCGGACTCGATCCCCGGGCGGTGATTCTGATCCGGCGCCACCAGACGCACCTGCCGCCGGCGAGTGGGCCTGAATCGGACCTGGATGACTGGCAGCGCGCACTCAAGCAGTTGGACGATCAAAACTAATAGTGCATCAACATGAACCTGCGGGGTTGAGCTATGCCTATTGCACTGAGCCAGCGTATATGCCGTCCTGCAAATTCATCATGTTGACGCACTAGCTCTGCATGAACATGACCCGGCTCATCCTGATTCTTCTGACGGCGCTCGCGCTGGCAGGCTGCGCGGACAGTCCGACGCCGACGCCAACCCTGACGCCGGTAGTGACGCGCACGCCGACCCTGCGCCCGACCGCCACCCCGGTTCCGCCGACCGCCACCCCCGCCCCGCCGACCGTCCCGCCGCAGCCTCCCACGCCGACGCCGCTGCCGCCGATTGCAACGCTCAAGCTCCCCGCCAACGTCCGCGCCGGCCCCAGCACCTTTTTCCCTATCATCGGCAAATTGAAAACCGGATCGCGCTATCCGATTGTCGGCAAGAGCGAGGACAGCAAGTGGTGGCAGATTCCCCTCGACAACAAGCTCGGATGGATTCCCGCCGATTTTACCGACGTGCAGGGGGGAACCAACCTGGTCGTCGTCGTTTCCGTCGCGCCGGCGCCAACGGCGACGTCATTCCCGACGCGCCCCGCGCCGCGCGGAACCGTCGTGCTTGATGCGACCGCCACCCCACTGCCGCCGGCCGGCGGACGCGTCTATTTCATCATCCAGGGGCAAGCGGCCTGGCTGCGTCCGGCGAACCACAACGAGATTTTCCAGGATGCCACCGTCGGGACGCCGGGCGACCTGAACCCCAACCTCTATACCAATGCCTCGCCGCTCGATTGGTCCGACACGGCCGGCAAGCTGGCCTATGTCCAGAGCGGCCAGCAGGATACGCTCCGGGTGCACGACCAGAACACCGAGCGGGTGCTCGACTCGCACGGCGCCATTTCGTCGCCGCGCTGGTTCGGCGGGGGCCTGCAGATTGCCTATATTGGCTATGATAACGGTAACCAAAACCAAGCGATTTACGTCATTAATGCTGATGGCGCCAAACCGGCCAACTATCGCTGTTTCCCGGCGCGGAGCGGGGAGCAGTTGCGCGGCCTGGCGGTGAACCGGCGGAGCGGGGATATCGTGGTGGTCTCGAATTTCAGCGGCAAGTTCGAGCTCTGGAAGCTGGACCGCTACTGTAACAACCTCGTCCAGTTGACGCACGACAGCGCCGACGACTCGGGGCCGGCTTTTTCGCCGGATGGGACCCGGATTGCCTATGTCTCGAATCGCAGCGCCCCGACCGATTACGAGATCTATCTCATGAACGCCAATGGGACCGGGCCCATGCCGTTGGGACCGGGATTTACGCCGGCCTTTTCGCCGGACGGGCTTTATCTCGCGTTTGCGCGTAATCTAGAAGTGTATATTATGGACCTGAACGGTAATTTCGTCGATCCGCTAACCCCGGGCGACCGGCCCACGTGGGCCCCATAGGAATCAAGATGGCTGAGAAACCTCGTATCGCAATTATTGGCCTCGGGCGCATTGGCGCTTCGATGGGCCTGGCGCTGAAAAAGGCCAACTCTGATCTGGAAGTCATTGGGCACGACAAGGACTCGCGGACCGCACAGCGGGCGCAAAAACGCGGAGCGGTTGACAAGACCGAGTGGAATCTGCTCAACGCCTGTGACGGCGCGGGGCTGATCGTGCTGGCGCTCCCCGTCGGCGCCATTCAGGATACGCTCAAGTTCCTGAGCGGCGAGCTCCAGCCGGGCGTCGTCGTCACCGATACCGCCTCGACCAAAGCCCCGGTGCTGCAGTGGGCTTCCACCCTCTTGCCGGGCATCAGCTTTGTCGGCGGCGATCCCATCATTCCCCCCACGCGCGCCGCCGACCGGGAAGCGGATGCGTTTATCGACGCGGGGCTGTTTCAGGACGCGGTCTACTGCCTGACCCCGTCGATGCAGGCGGCCGAAAGCGCGGTCCGGTTGGTGAGCACCTTTGTCTCTCTGCTCGGCGCCAAACCGCTCTTTATCGACGCCCAGGAGCACGATGGACTCATCACCGGCGCGGAGCACCTGCCGTACCTGCTCGCCGCGACCCTGCTCCACACGACGACGACCGGCAGCGGCTGGCGCGACATGAGCAAGCTGGCGGGGCGCGATTTTCAGAGTGCGACGGAGCTCGCCGCCCGCGACCCGGTGCAGCAACGCCACCTGGTGCTGCACCACCGCCAGGACCTGGTGCGCTGGATCGATCTTACGATAAACACCCTCTCCGAAATGCGCGAGGCCCTTGAAAAGGAAGACGCCGCGCGATTGGACAAGCTTTTTGGAGAGATGATCGACGCGCGCACCACCTGGCTCAAGGGCCAAACCGGCGCGGCGCCGGCGATCGACGCGACCGACCTCAAGCCGAGCCTGTCGCGCATGTTACTGGGCGGACTCGCGCCCAAGAGGGGAAAGGGCAAGTGACCGTAGAGAGGCAGGTTCTTGATTCTCAAGGAGGGTCTCCGGACCATTCTCCAATCTCATCTGCCGCCGGGCCACAGGGGACCATGCAATCACTTTCGGTTGTGATACCTGCATTTAACGAAGAACAGAACATCGAGGCCGCCGTCGAGCGGGTCTCGGATGTGATGAAACCGCTGGGAATGGATTATGAGATTATCGTCGTGAATGACGGCAGCCGCGACCGGACCGGCGAGGTCGTCAAGGGGTTAATCGGCAAGGTCCCGCGCCTGCGCGTGGTCGAGCATTTCCCCAATCGCGGCTATGGCGGCGCGCTCAAGGCCGGATTTGCGGCGGCGAGCAAGGACCTGATCGCCTTTACGCCGGGCGACAATCAATTTGATTTCGGGGAGATTCGCCTGCTCTTGAGCCGGATGAACGGCGCCGCGATTGTCAGCGGCTATCGCGCCAACCGGCAGGACCCGTTCATCCGCAAGCTCAACGGCATGGGCTGGAACCTGGTCGTGCGCCTCCTGTTCGGGTACCTGGCGCGCGATATCGACTGCGGGTTCAAGCTCTTTCGCCGCGAGCTTTTGAACCAGGTGACGCTGGAATCGAACGGCGCCATGATCGACACCGAGTTCCTGGCCGGGACCAAGCTGCGCGGGTTCAAGATTGCCGAGGTGCCGGTGACGCACCTGCCGCGCCTGGCCGGACACCCGACCGGCGCCAACATTCGCGTCATCCTGCGCGCCTTTCGCGACCTGTTCAGCTTTCGCCTGCGCCTCGCTCGCGAGCTCAGCGCCGAAAAGCGCGCCGCCGCCAGCTAACGCCCGCCGGGACAATCTGAAATCTGAAATTCCCTGATGCCTTACCGCGTTTTAATGATCGCGCCGACCTCGTTCTTTGGGGATTACGGTTGCCATGTGCGCATTCTGGAAGAGACGCTCGCGCTGCAGCGGCTCGGCCACCAGGTGCGAATCGTGACCTATCCCCTGGGGCGCAACCTGCCGGAACTGGATATTGTCCGCACCCGGTCGCTCCCCTATCATGCCAGTTACGAGGTCGGCTCTTCGCGCCACAAGTTCGCCCTGGATGCGCTCCTGGCGCCGCGCGCCCTCCGCGCCGCGCTCTCATTTCGCCCGGACATCATCCACGCCCACCTGCACGACGGCGCGCTCATCGGCGGGGTGGTCGCCGCGCTCTTGCGCAAACCGCTCGTCTTTGATTTCCAGGGGAGCCTGACCGGCGAAATGGTGGACCACCACTTTCTGGACCCGCGGGGTTCCTTTTACCGGCCGGTGCTCGCGCTGGAGCATTTCATCAACCGCCTGCCCAGCGTCATTCTTACGAGTTCCCCGAACGGGACCGCCGTATTGACCGGCCAGTTTGGCGTGCCCGCAAACCGAATCGTGCCGCTGCCGGATGCGGTGGACCCGCGCCGCTTTGCGCCGCGGCAGATGCTCGACCGCGAGCACGACCGGAAACGCTTTGCGCGGGTGCGGAGCTTTGTCCTCGGCATTCCACCGAAACGGTCGGTCGTCGTCTATCTGGGGCTCATGGCCGATTACCAGGGGGTGGGCCTGCTGGTCGAGGCGGCCGCCGAGATCCTGAAACGCGGTCGCAACGTGCATTTCCTCCTGATGGGGTATCCCGGCGCGGCGCGCTACATCCGGCGCGCCCAGGAGCTGGGGATCGCCGACCGGGTTTCGTTCCCCGGCCGCATTCCTTACGAAGAGGCCCCGCACTGGCTGGGGCTAGGGGATATTGCCGTCGCGCCCAAGATGAGCGCTACGGAAGGGAACGGCAAGATTCTCAACTATATGGCGACCGGCCTGCCGGTGGTCGCCTTTGACAACCCGGTCTCGCGCGAGTTCCTGGGCGATGACGGAGTGTACGCCCCCTCCGGGAACATGCTGGCGCTCGCCGACGGAATCGATTCCCTGCTCGGCGACGCGGGCCGCGCGCGCGACCTGGGCCAGCGCCTGCGCGAGCGCGCCATCGAGAAATTCGCGTGGGACCATTCCGCGATCAAGATCGAGCAGGTGTATGCCAGCCTCTTGCGTCAGGCCCCCGCATCACTGCCCACCATCGAAGCGGCTTCGCCCACCCGGTCCAACTTGCCGAACGCCGACTAGAGCTATTTCCCCCCCCGCAGTGCAAATTGGTAATCCTCAAGCAAGATTCCCCATAACTTGACCCTTACATTAAGTTGGTCCAGATGGGCCCTCGGTGGTATGATCCTTATCCTACCCATCCTGTAATATATGGGCAATCGGTTAATGCTTATGCCGAAGCGATGCAAGATGGGAGATGGGACTGGCATGATATGACGGATGAAACGGGAAAAGCGGACCCAATAAAATTGGTTGCTGCACAAAACGGCGTTTTCATTGAAGAAGGGCACAGTCGGATTGTTGCGGCAGGAATTACAGCAACTAATATTCCAATGGATTCGGATACGGTGCAGATCAGGACTATTCCTGGTGACTTTCCGAATCCCTATGAATGGCAAAATATAACAATAACGCCGTAAGCGGAGGAAGTATGGCACGCAAAAAGATTTACACTCCACGCGATATCACCGATGAACTGATCCTTTCATGGGACCCAGAGACGTTCATTGTCAATCTTTTATATCTCCATCGGCAGCATGTAAAATCTTTATTAATTTGGAGTTCCGTCCTGGCAGACGGGAGATTTGGCTTTACGAATGATGATCAGAAGAAAGCAATTGAGGACGTGTTCGATGCAGCCAACAAGATAGAAAACCTCAATCGCTGGCTACGGATGTATGTTGATGCCAAGCAGGCGAGCGGGGAGCAGAACAGCGCTGAGGAATAATGATTTATTCCTCTTTCCGATCAGTAATTGCGGCAGCGCGGGTAAATGTCTGGCCCATGGCGAACAGAATTTTCGATATCAACCGGCTATTCAACGAGACTAGCTCAGGGGGGCTAGGAGCTTGATCTTACTAGCATTTCCATTTGGATTAAAGAAAGAAGCAGCGTGAGGTATGGCAAAAATCTCCTTCGAGAGATTTACCTATGCTCGCTGCCGTAGCCGGTGACGAAATAGTCGATTCATTCAGCACAGCCCGCGTCGCGATGACCGTGACGGGAGCGGAGCAATGCGCCTGGCCGGATAAGCCATATCCATTCGAGAAGGGACCACGCTCTTGCCAAAGGGAAGAGGGCAAATGATGCGGGGGCAGCGTCTTCCCTTTGGCTCACCGTATCTGCACAGGTTGCTTCTTCAGACCCGCATGCGTTACAGGGAACAGTCTGACAAGAACGCCAACATTCCAGCGCGAAGTGTCTGCACCACCTCGCGCTACTGCTCGTTGAGCGTGCCATTACTCGGCGCATCGACTAGTGCGACCAACTGCCCGCAGTTCACCGACGCGGCAAGGGGCGCCTCGGCCAGATGCAATTGTTGCTCGACCTGCATCATCGTACGGTAATAGTCCGCGGCCACTGTGCCATCATACAAGCGCGCATAGCCGAGCGTCGTGTCAATGTGCTTGTGGCCGAGGATGCTTTGCACCGTGAGGATCGGCGCGCCCGCATTCAAGAGCAGGGTGGCACAACTGTGGCGCAGTTGATGCGGGGTCACCTGGATGCCGCAGCGCGCGCCATACGTCCGCAGTCGCTCAGCACAGTAGCTTGGGCTCAGCGGTTGATGCCGATACAAAAACACCGATTTCAAGCTATTTTCCGCCGGTCCGCGGATAGGAAAGTAAGCCTCGAACGCCGCGACTGTCGCTGCCCACCATCGAAGCGGCTTCGCCCACCCGGTCCAACTTGCCGAACGCCGACTAGCGCGATTTTCCCCCGCGCTTTTCCATTTGTCTACTGATGACCGAAGCTCAATAATCCCCGCAACGCCCGACGCCCAGCGTTACGCTAGCACTTCCCGTCGCGAACACAGGATCACCAAGAGCACAAGCAACAACATGGGCCAGCCCATTCAGCGCAGAGTAATCATCATCTGATTCTTTCCTCAAGGCCCAATCGGCCCCGGGCAAGGCGCAACGAAGAATGGCACATTCGCTCCGACGGAACTATTGGGGGCATCCTCATAGGTAAAGCTGGCTCCTGCATAGCCCGCCCTGGCAGTGCCCGTTACTATCCAATCCATATCGATGGTTTTAGATTCACCAGATTTGAGTTCCAGGCGTGTCAAATCGGGTGTCAAGGCTTTGCCATCTGACCAGCTTGCTCTGACGTCACCTAGCACAACACCCGCATCTAGTACTGGTTTATCCTTTAGCTGGAAAGCATTGGTATCTGGCCCTAGGTTGGTGAGGCGGGCGTTCAGGTGGAGAATATCCCCGCGGTTTATGCATGATGTATTCACATATATTGTGACACTGTAACCAGTGCCATTAATATTCATACCCCCGCTCTCGCTCGCTGGCCCATAAAAACATCCAACCAGCATGAACATCAAAATTCCAAGAATGAGAATCGTTTTTATCTGCATGGCCCATTTTATTCGCGGCGAGTAGCCTCAAGGCCCGAGGCTAGGCCCAGGACAAGGCGCAACGAAAAATGGCACGTT
This sequence comes from Anaerolineae bacterium, assembly GCA_049694275.1. Classification (GTDB taxonomy): domain Bacteria; phylum Chloroflexota; class Anaerolineae; order UBA4142; family SHND01; genus JBAVQS01. The sequence goes on from JBAVQS010000236.1 coordinate 11,207, forward strand.
CGCGCCCGTATGAAAGTCGGGTAGATCATTGTAAATAAAGGTTACCCACGCCGAGCCCGACCTCGCGGCGCCGGTCACCACCCAATCCATTTCGATGATCTTGGATTCGCCTGGTTTGAGTTCGAGCCGTGTCAAATCGGGTGTCAATGCTTTGCCATCTGACCACTTGGCTCTGACATCTCCAAATACAACTCCCACGTCGAGCACTGGCCTGTCTTTTAGCTGGAATACCTGGGTGTCGGAGCTGCGATTGCTCAAGGCGCCGCGCAGATGTAGTGTTTCACCACGATTAATACAGTTAGTGCTCACCCCGATTTCGACATCGATGGACCCTCCTGCAACACCTAACCCACTATATTCGGAGGCTGGCCCATACAGACAACTGATAAGCCCAGACGCTAGCAGTATTAGTATAATCCTGATACTGACCTGTGTGATTCTTTTTCGTTGCATCAGATGACGCTCCCCCGTCACGGTGCAAGTACTACAACGGGCCTGTCTTTTAGCGTGAATACCTGGGTGTCGGAGCTGCGATTGCTCAAGGTCCCGCGCAGGTGCAATCGGCTAGGCGATACGCCGCTGCCAGGTTGCGGTGCGGACCGCGGTTGCCACGGCAAAACCAACATAATACAACGCCGTGACGATAAAGAATAGCGTATAGAGCGTGCCTGCCAGATTCTTGGATTCCCCGATCACTTGTATCCATCCAGTCGTCTATTTTGTCATTTTTTGAGTTCGCGCGATCAGATCGCCGACCGTTCGGCCGTCCGGTGAACGATGAGGAGTCGTTGAGTCTATACGGCCTCTCTTGCTTTTCTATACAATCGTCCGCCAGCCCAACCGCCCATTATGACATAAATCAGAGTAGGAACGCCGATGTAAAAGGGATAGGTTTCAAAGAATTGAGTTTCAAGAAGCCTCCCATAGCGGCTGTCGCTGTCATCTGGCTCTATCATGTTCTTGCCAGTGAAATCTGGCTGTATAGCAAAGAGATAATGAGACAAGATAGCTATAACTAGGCAAAGCAAAATACTTATCATTATGAAGGCATGGACTGAGAATTTATTCTGTAGTCTGTTTGCCAAGCCTTCGAGAATCGCACCTGTAATTGTGCCGTAGAGCATAGCGGGCCCAATCGCGAAAATGAAAATGAATAGATCGGCTTGGGGGAGTATAAGAAAAATAATATTACGAGTATCCGAAATCAAAAGAACCAGTACTGCATAAACTAAAGACAAACCAAGACTGGCCTTGAGGCCTAATTTGGCTCCACGCCACATACGATTATCCCAAATCCAAATAACCAGCACCAGTAGTGCACAAACTAAAGACAAACCAAGAATGACCTTTAGACCCAAATTGGCTTCGCTTCCCATGAGTAAATTTCCTTGTCATTAGCGTTCGCCGCTGCTGGCGGGAACCCCCTGGGAGGGCCAGCACGATTAACTGATCCAGAGTCAATTGTCACCTGCTACATTCTGCCAGGTCAAAACTAAACGGTTATGAGCAGTCCGCTGGTCTATTTAAGGTGAACCCATTTCGCGGATGATAAAATCCAATCTATTCTGAGCATTGTAACAGGTATAATATAGAAGGGCATCATCGCTACCAAGTGTAAAGATTACAGAGTTTTGATTAATTACCTAATTTTTGCCCAAATTGGGCTACATTTCATCCCTTGAACGCACTCTGAAAAGCGGTCGCCAAGGGATGTCTCTCATTCAAGGCGATCTCTTGAATGTGCCCATCTGCACTCATGGT
>JBAVQS010000237.1:0-59055 GCA_049694275.1 Anaerolineae bacterium
TCTTCTGGCTCGACCACATTCATCATCTTTTCGACGGCGCTCACCGCCTCAGCCAGCGCCCCCCCCGGCGCCTCCCCGGATTCACCGACCAGTTCCTGGGCCTTGCGGGCAGTAGCGCTCGCGTCGGGTGCATAGGCATCCGCCCCGGCAATGTCTGCATATTGCTGGGTCACCGGAGCGCCACCGCACATGATCTTGACCTGGTCACGCAAGCCGGCCTTTTTCAGCGCTTCGATATTCACCTTGATCATGGGCATGGTCGTCGTCAAAAAGGCGGAAAAGCCTACGATCTTGGGCTGGTGCTGTTGAACCGCCGCGACGAATTTTTCCGGCGCCGTATTGACCCCCAGGTCAATGACCTCGAACCCGGCTCCTTCGAGCATGATATCACAGAGATTCTTGCCAATATCGTGGACATCGCCCTTGACCGTTCCCATCACAACTTTGCCAATGGTCTTTTGTCCTTTGGCCGCCAGAAGCGGGCGGAGCAACGAGAGCGCGCCTTGCATCGATCGCGCAGACATTAACATTTCGGGCACAAAATACTCCCCTTTTTCAAAGCGAGAACCAACTTCTTTGAGCGCGGGCAAAAGCCCCTTGTAGAGCATATCGGTCGGGTCGAGATTGGTGTCCAGACCCTGTTGTGTCAGAGCCTTCACATCATTCACTTTTCCGTTAATCGTATTATCGTACAACGCTTGTAAAATCTCTTCGTGAGTCATAAGCCCCCATGGGATTCTAGATTTGGGATTACAGAAGGTCCTGAAGGATGATCCGCGCGTGGCAGACTGTAAAACCAAAAGGCACGGCCAAACTGCAATACAAGCTATTTTACACGTAATACCGCCATTGGTAAAACGAGAGGCCACACGCCCAAAAGTCAACGCTGGTTCGTTATGAAAAAAAACTTGTCAAAGTGGGCGATTTGGATATGATTGCAAGACAATTCAGAACGAGGTCAAAATATGGCGCAATCTTCTTTTCGTGATGCACTCCATTCGGGGCGCGTCTTTATCGCCGACGGGGCAACAGGTACTAACCTGCAGGCGCGGGGTTTACAGCGAGGCAAGTCGCCCGAAGAATGGTTATTTGAATCGCCGGAGCAAATCGTCCAGCTCCATCGCGATTTTGTCGAAGCCGGGTCTAACATTATCCTCACCGACACCTTTGGCGCGACCGCGCTCCGGCTGACACATGCCGGGCTCGAGGCGCGCGCCGCTGAAGTGAACAAGCAAGCCGTCGAACTCGCGCGCCAAGCAATTGCGGGGCGTCCAGTCTGGATCGCAGGATCGATGGGACCGACCGGCCAACTGCTCGAGCCGCTGGGCCCTCTCCCTTACGCAGAAGCAGTGGCGGCATATGCCGAACAGGCGCGAGCGCTCGCCGAGGCGGGAGTCGATCTGCTGGTCATCGAAACCCAGTTTGACATGAGCGAAGCTCAAGCGGCGATAGAGGGCGCCCGCTCAGTCACTGACCTGCCTATTGTCTGCTCCTTTAGCTATGATATGGGGTCGCACACGATGATGGGCTTGCGCCCGGTCCAGGTGGCAAAGCAATTGAACGAACTGCCGGTCGATGTGATTGGCATTAACTGCGGACGGAGCGTGGAACAGAATCTGGTCGGGCTCAAGGACATGCGCGCCGTAACAGACAAGCCAATTTGGTTCAAGCCGAATGCCGGTCTGCCGCGCATGACCGATGACGATGTAGCCGTTTATGATATTACGCCAGAGATGATGGGTCAGCAAGCGGAAGAATGGATTGCCGCTGGAGCGCAGATCATCGGCGGCTGTTGTGGGACCTCACCCGAGCACCTGCACCAGATTGCCCTCGCCGCAGCGCGCAAGCAACCTGCATAACGGCTAACGGCGTGGATTTGCCCGCCAGGTAGGGAGACGAAGGCGTTATCCTACCTGGCGGGTTGGTATTCCTTACGACGGCAACAAGCAATAGGTTTTTTGTGTAAAAAGTATAGTAAAATAATGATTAGCTGAGGCTCGACATTTTCACACTCACCCTTGCGTCCGGGTCTTTTCTGGCGTTGGCGCTTTTGCATGCGTTCTTTAACGGATTTAACAATTCCGGCACCCTGGTCGCCGCGCCGATTTCGACGCGGTCCTTGCCGCCGCGCGTCGCAATCGGCATCGCATTAATGGGCGAGTTCGCGGGGCCATTTGTATTCGGCGTCGCCGTGGCTGCAACCATCGGGCGGGATTTCCTGGAGATTTCGGAAATCAATCTGAACGTCCTGCTTGCCGCCGCCGTCGCCGTCATCTCGTGGAATGCGCTCACCTGGTTTTTTGGTTTTCCGTCGAGCTCGTCCCATGCGCTTGCGGGAGGGCTTATTGGCGCCTCGTTGATCGCGGCAGGGTTAGGGGTTTTCAAGATAGCGGGATTGGTCAAAATCCTGGGGGGACTTTTGCTCAGCCCCGCGCTCGGCCTGGTTGGCGGGTATCTCCTGCTCAAGATCATTCTCGCGCTCGTGCAAAGCGCGCCGCCGGGTATCAATTTCTTTTTTCGCCATCTGCAGGGTCTGACAACGCTTGCCCTCGCAATGGGCCATGGCACAAATGACGGGCAAAAGAGCATGGGCCTCATTACGCTGGGCCTGGTCGTGTTAAGAATACAGAACACCTTTGTCGTGCCAACATGGGTGACCCTGGCGGTGGCCATCGCCATGTGCCTGGGAGTTGTTTCCGGCGGATATCGCATCATTCGCACCCTGGGCGGCAAGATTTACCAACTGCGGCCTGTGCATGGATTTACAGCGCAGTTAGCAGCCTCGGCCATTGTCATTACGGCGGCGCTCGTCGGCGCACCGGTGGCGACGACCCACATCGCCGGGACGACGATTATGGGCGTAGGCGCGGCAGAGCGCGCACGGGGCGTGCGCTGGGGAGTTGCAGGACAGATCATGATGGCTTGGCTCGTGACCATTCCGGCAGTCGCGGTACTCGCCGCGATCATCTATCTCGTGCTTGACGTTACCGGCATCTAACCCTATTCACAAATGGAAACAGAAAATGCGATTCACCAACCCATTTCGATCTCGTTCGACCAACTTTTTGCAGCAACTCGCCCAGCAGTCGGATAAAACGCGCGAAGGGTTAGAAGTTCTGGAGAACTATTTTCGCACGATGGATCCGGCCTTTGCGCGCAGGGTCGAACAGATCGAAAAAGAGGCCGACGAACTGCGCCGCATCCTGATTGATGACCTGAACCGGTCGTTCGTCACGCCGATCGACCGCGAGGACCTCTACGCCCTCTCGCGCACAATCGACGATGTCCTCGATTACGGGTACAGCACCATTGACGAAATGGTCATGTTCGCCGTCCAGCCCACCGAATTGATGGGCAAGATGGTCACCATCCTGCGCGAGGCAGCCGAGGAATTGCACCTCGGCGTCTTGCAATTGCGCGACCGTCCACAGGTGGCGCTTGCCCACGCCACCCGCGCCAAGAAACTGGAGAACCGCGCCGAGAGCCTGTACCGTGAAGCGATAGTCGAACTGTTCCAGCAACCCAAGACCGTCGAAGACGTGATGTGGATGTTGAAAAAGCGCGAGATTTACCGCCACCTTTCAAATGCCGCTGACCGGGTCGATGAGGCCGCAAACATCATCAGCGATATTGTCGTCAAGATGACGTAAATGCCGCTGATTGCTCCGAAATTTTTCCGAAATCGCTTGACCTGGCTGGCCTACCTCATGCTGGCCTATTACGGGTATTTCCTCAACATCCTTGGGCCTATTGCTCCTTTTCTCAAAGAGGAACTATCTTTATCTTACACGGTTAGCAGTCTCCACTTTACGGCGTTCGCCGTCGGCATCCTGTGCGTGGGGCTAGGCGGTCACGTTCTCATTCGGTGGATTGGTCCATCGCGCGCGCTTTGGATCGGCGCTGTGGGAATGAGCGGGAGCGTTCTGTTGCTGATTATTGGGCGTACGCCGACGATGACGATCGGGGCCTGCTTTTTCATGGGGCTGATTGGCTCGCTGATTCTGGCAATCGTCCCTTCCACTCTTTCTGATCAGCACGGAGAACTGCGCTCCATCGCACTATCGGAGGCAAATGTCGTCTCCTCGATGGTATCCGCGCTCGCGCCCTTGATGGTGGGCGTGTCAGCCTATTGGCTGGGGGGCTGGCGGCCTGCGCTGGGAATCGTGGCCATGGTCCCCCTCGTGATGCGCTTGAGCTTCGGCCATGTCACACTCCCCACAACCGAGACCGCCCCAAAAGATACAACCGCGAAAAAAGAATCTTTGCCTTTCCTCTACTGGGTTTACTGGATCGCGATTGTTCTGGCTGTTTCCGTAGAATTCTGCATGGTCTTTTGGAGCGCCGACTATATGCAGCACGCGATGGGAATGCAACAGGCCGATGCGGCCCAGGCCGTCAGCTTATTCCTATTAGGGATGATCGGCGGACGGTTGGCTGGAAGCCGGCTGGTCCCCCGCATCCCGATCCAGCTATTCGTCGCGTTCTCCATCCTGATCGCCGGGGTTGGGTTCATGCTCTATTGGCAGGCCCAGAGCGTGCTACCCGGTTTGATTGGCCTGATCTTGACCGGCCTGGGCGTTGGCAGCCTCTATCCCCTGATTCTCTCTTTGGCAATTGGCGCCGCCGGAAACCAAACAGTCCAGGCAGGCGCTCGCGCAACCCTGGCTTCTGGTGTCGCTATTGTAGCTCTGCCGCTCGTGCTCGGACGTCTCGCCGATGCAGTCGGAATTCGGTCGGCCTATGGCGTCGTTGCCCTTTTGCTGATAGCCGCCCTGCTCATCATATTCCTGGCCGGCAAGCTTTCACCGGTTAGACAAGTGCAGGTTCAGTAGCTATGCTATTTCGCCAGTACGACAAAATTAAATGTTGCCGCCAAGCCATCGTTCATGTTCTGACTTAACTTTTGGGCCACAAACGCCAGTTTCCAAACGCCATAGGAGGTTGGAATAGCCTCAATTTTGCCCAACAATCTCGTGTTTCCAAAAGCGGATTGCGATGAGTATCGAGCTTATTTACCGCAGGAATCTCTTCTTCAAAGGTCGTTCGATGGTCAATGGTAGCATTGTGTTTTTCCAGACCATTCGGTGTTGAAATGCAGGAATTTTGACTCATTTGTTCGGAAATTTTAGGAAACCCGTAGTTGTTGGGCAAAATTCGCGGGTTCCCTATTTTGGAAATGCGTGAATTTTGCCAAAAAGTTAAGTCTGAACATTCATGACCATCTTGGGATCAAAGATACCATCGCTGGAATTAAGCGCGACGCCGGGAAAATAGAGCTGCGTCGTTAGAATGGGGCCGCCTGGCGCCTGCACCTTGACGTGAATGTGCTCCGTGCGACCCGGATAGAGTCCGGGCACAACCGTCGTGAGCTGATAGCGCCCAGAGGCATCCGTATATTGGTGCCCGCGAAGAGTATATCCGCTGTTGTCGTAATTGCCACTCGCGTCCGCCTGCCAGAAATCCAGCAGCGCGTTCGCGACCGGCTTGCAGTCCGCTGTCACTACGTATCCGGTGAGCACCAATTTGGTCCCGGTCATACCGGAAGTGAACAGTGACGCTCGCTCTGGCGAACCGGCCTTGAAATAAGGTCCTTCTGTCTCGGCCGGAGTTAAGGACGCCGGGCTCGTGCACGCAGGCGCCTGAGCTATAGTCGTGCTCAAAACAGCTTGAGTTGGCGCGGCGGTTGTCGACGCGATCTGTGTAGGCGTGGCGATCGTCGGCGAAGGTGAACCCGAGGTCGGTTGCGCGAGCGTAACAGCCGGCGGCTGCGCGCTGGTCGCCGCCGGAGTGCTGCACGCCACGAGCCCGGTGAGCACGGCCACAGCGATCATTGCCTCAACCAACCCGCGAACGAGTCGATTCATTTGTTTCTTTCCTGCTGCCCTAAAAATCATCCTGACCACCATATCCATACTCTCCTGAAATGATAATGATCCAAACATCCAACTCTCGTCTCTTATACATCCCATATCACATGGGTACATTTCAACATTTTCAGCAAGTCCAGGTTCGCCCCATTGCGCTCCACTCTTTAGCTTGCGCGCCAGTTTAACCGACAGAGATGAGAATATGCTAAAGCAGGATTAAAGTTTTCCTGAAAATCGAGCTTATAGATATTGGTACGGCGGGAAGAGGGCTTGAAGCGTTCTTTTTTCGCCACCCTTGACATGTGGTTGCGCGGTATAACACGGTGTGGTAGAATTTGCTTCGTGGGTGAACGGTTGTCGAGTATTTTTCAAGGACAGGGCCGGTCTGCCCGCCCGTAGCATGAGGTCGAGATGTCCGTATCTAATCTAAATCCAGATATAAAAAAACTGTTAGACGAGGCTCGCCGCGAGCTGACCGAGGCCCGTGCGGAAAAGCTGAAACTCTTCCCCCCCAATCCACACCCCTTTGCCCAGCCGGATGCCTTTCCGGGGAGCTATATGCCGGAACAGGTCCAGCGCCGAAACGAGCTGAACGCCCGGATCGAGCAACTGGAAAATCGCATCGAGGAATTGCAACGGCGACTGTATGTGAAATAGAGGTGAATCCACTGACACACAAACCCCAGAATGTGACCGTCGATATTGACCAGCGGCTGATCCAGATCAACTGGGCCGATGGGCATTCGAGCATCTATGATTTCACCTATCTGCGTCAAGAATGCCCCTGCGCGGCCTGCCAACCGTGGAAAGAGGGGCAAGGGCCGGTCGGTGTCAAGTCGGCGTCGGCACGCAACGCCATAGGAGAGCTACGCAGAATCGAGGATGTCAGCATGGTCGGCGCCTATGCGCTCCATTTCCAATGGACGGACGGGCACGACTCGGGCATCTACTCCTTCGAGTACTTGCGCAATCTCTGCCCCTGTGAGGAGCATGCAGCTATCCACCGGCAAGAAGAGCGCACACTGTGAAAGCCGAGAACCCTGTCAAGCTCCTGCTTGCTTATGACATCCGGCCCGAAGTGGCCGAGAGTTACTATAGCTTTGTGACCGGCGAATTTGTCCCGCAGGTCAACGCCATGGGACTGGAATTAGCTGAGGTGTGGGACACGGTTTATGGCCCATATCCCCGCCGCTTGATCGTGTTTCTTGCCGCCGACAAAGAGACGGCGAACGAGGCGATGGGCAGCGATCGTTTTAAGCGTATGGAGCGCAAACTCCAGCGATATGTGCAAAACTACACCTGCCGGATCGTTAAATACAAACCGCACTTTCAGTTCTAACGGACGACAAAATGAGTGGATGCGATGGATAACGCATCCACTCATTTTGTATATACCGAGAATCCAAGCCTATCCGGCAGGGAATGTGACTGCAAGCTATGCTAACTGTGCTCCGCCAGAAACTTCAAGAGGGCCGCGTTAAATTCCTCCGGCCTTTCCGTCGGTAGCGCGTGGCGCGCATCGGCAATGACCACGAGCCGGGCATCGGACAGCCGCTTGACGTACGCCTCTTTAGCGGCGACCGACGTATAATCTTGATCTGCTGAGATGACAAGCACCGGGCGCCGGATCTCGCCCAACCGATCCAGTACGTCAAAATCTCCCAGCGAGAGAGTTGCATCGATATAGGCGCGCGGGTCATTCTGCGCCCAGCGCTCGATAAAGGTCTCGCGCAGCATCGCGTGCTCCGGTTTGGGCAAAAGGTTTTGTGCAAGCGCCTGTCCCATCGCGCGCATCCCCATGCTTTTGACCACGCCCACACGCCGCGCCATCTCCTGCCGGATCTGCTCAGGCGTCCCGCCCATCGACGGGCCACTGTTGACGATGGTCAAGGTCTTGACCAGTGTCGGGTGATCCAGAGCCAACTGGAACGCGACGCCACCGCCCAGTGAGACGCCGAGTACGTGCGCTGACTCGATGCCCAGCGCCTGCAACAATCCCGCGGCATCGGCGGAAAACAGCGGAATCGTGTACGGCCCTTCCGGTTTGTCCGACTGCCCATGCCCGCGCAGGTCGAACGTGACAACTTGATAGGATTTGCTCAACTCGGACACCTGGAACTCCCAGTCACGCGTGCTTGATCCCAATCCATGGATCAAGAGCAGCGGCTGGCCATGGCCTGTGCTCTCATAATAGAGATTGATGTTGTTCGCGCGCACGGTCGGCATCTTTATTTCCTCCTTCGCCCTACCATAAATCCGCCATTTCGGAAAATACCTTCACCGGAGCGCCGGCAAAGGGTTCGAGCATTAGCTCGTCGCAATACGCAATATTCACCACCGTCTTACGATAACTCCAATCCCTATCCCCGGACATGCTCGTAAACCGCCCGTTGTACCGGATCTGCCCCCAGGTTCCCCGCGCGAGATGGAGCACCACACGTGGATACTCGCTCCGCTGCGGCGCGCCGCCGCACGTCGGCGTATAAACAAACTTGGCCTCGACCACCGCGGCGGTCCACCGAACGTGAACGCACCGATAGTGCAGCCAGCGATTAGCTATCAATTCTTGCATGCGAAAGCGGTGCTTGGGGATAAACTGTTCTTGTTCGGCAAATACCGCCTCGTGATAAATCAGCACATCCGGCGGCGCGACCTCGGGCAAGGACGGCAACGGCAGCATCTCCAGGACGGCATTCCGCTCGCCCGCATCTGCCCCGGCTCGCGATTTTTTCGTCCAGGTGGTGATAATATTTTGCACGATGAGCATATGTCCGCGATTATACAGCAAATCACCACAATGTTCCCTTTACTTGACAATGAGCGGAAGATAGAGACGTGGTTGATCCGGTAAGCGAATCCAATCGATTTCGATGTTCGAACCGATGTACTGGTCCCCATGCACCGGATCGAATCGAATGGTCCGAATACGGTCCTGCCATGCAGCGCTTTGTCCGACTGGAATCCGGTATTCGTGCCACACATTATCCCCGTAGGCAGTAAAATAAACGACCTTCTTCTCATCCTCTTGCTGGTCTGCATACGTCGTCCAGTAAAACTGCCCGACACCTGCACCACCGGCCGAGACCCGCATTCTCACATCTAGGATCTGACTCGCCAGCGCAGTAACCCCAAACGGCAGCCACCGCCTCATCCCCGGATCTCCGGTCGGGGGAGTTAGCCGCAAAGTTCCGCCGGACACGGAAGGTGGAGGCACATCTTGCCATCCGACATCCCAGCCTTCAAAATCGTTATCGACGTTAAAATCCCAGGAATAGAGGTGCTGCTCTGAGTTTTGCGTGGTGACGGTAATACGGGGAGAATCGCCGACGTTCGCGGGGAGTGCTGTGTCGTAGACGCGCACCCAGAGCTGATGGTTTCCATTCATGAGCAGCGCGGTATCCCAGAGAACGCTATAGGGAAGCCGGGGAAACACATAGATCGGTCGACCATCGGCGATGAGCTCCACGCGCTTGATACCCCTATCATCCTGCGCCGATGCGCTCAACATGACCATCCCGGATAGGGCGCTTCCATTTGTCGGAGCGATCAGGCTCACCGTCGGCGGGGTGGTGTCTGGCGCCAGGACCGGCGGCAGAGTGAGATCACTATTGTCCGGCTGTCCGAGTGTAACCGTATAAGTTGCCTGGTCCTGATGCCCACGCCAAAAGGCGAGGTTGAATGCCGTCAGTTCCAACCAGTGATACTCGGTATTCCCGCTCACCGTCGCCGAGATGAACAGGGTTGCGTTGATCCCACCATGATCAATCGTGCCAAACGGGTCGGCTCCCAGGGAAAAACGGCCATCGCCATCCGTCGTACCGCGCAGGACCAGCGAGGCATCGGTGAGGCTGTCATTCTGATCGTGATAGACGCTGACCCCAGCCCCGCCAACCGCCTGTCCATTCGAATCCACAAGGCGCAGCTCGTTCGCTGCCGGCAGGTCAAACAGGTAGCTCCCGAACAAGCCTGCTCGGTCCCCATAGTCACGGTTAAAGGAAGCCGCGTGAAATTCGGACCACTTGCCCGAGCCTGGGTCCTCCATCATGTCCTTACCATATCCGTATGCCGCGAGGTGACCAATCAAGAGAGGTTGACCGTTGGGCCCGGTGATCAGGTTGTGATTGGGGTTGAAATCGATGTTATACATATCGATTCGCCCCACCTGGTGGCCCAACTCGTGCAACAGTCCCCAATCGTACGCGTTTGCAAACGAGCCGGCATAGCTCGCGTAAAATCCACCGTTCCCGTTATTGTTGGTCGGGTCGCCATCAGAAAAGAGCCACCGGCCATCCTGTAGAAACTCGTCCGGGTCCAGGCGAAAGGCGTTCGGAGTCGCGGCGTCCATCTCCGGCGCGGCGGCAATCTTGTCGATTCGCACTCGCGAGATTGCGCCGTTCGGCGTCGTCGGGTAAACGGCATCAGCAAAAGCGAGGTTCATGCGCGCAAGTTGGGCTTGGATCCAATCCTCGAAAGAATACGAGCCGATGAGATTGGGTTGCGCCTGAAGCGCATCATATTGCCCTTGCTCGACAAAGATTGAGAGGGCGTACGCGTCGGTGCGCTCCTCGCGGCTATTATTCCCTGCCAAGCTATCGGCGGGAGAGGTGATTGCAAACTTGACGCGATGCGCGCCCGAATGCCAGGTCCATTGCAGGCTCTCGGTCTGGTCGCCCGTACTCGCCCAGGTATGAGTCCCCTGTTTGATCGAGACGCCGTCGACAGACCACGTGTAATCGAACTGGCCAACCGCATTCGTCCCCTTGTTCATGACGTGCGCGGTAAAGGTGACAATCTCACCAGAGTCCGGGTAATGCTTGATCGGAGAAGGGCACGGATAATCGACCCGTGGGTTTCCGGCCGAGCAGGAAAGGAAACGGGGGTAGCGCGGGGTACGCTCGATGTACGTCACGTCGAGGTCCAGGGGAAAAGCTGCGGAGGCATGACTGCGAGCGGTCGCCTTCCCCGCTCCCAACAGCATTGTGACAATCAAAAAGCTGACCACCAGCAATAGCCGGTTCGCCCGCTGCTTGTTGAATGGGTGAATCACCTGCACCTCCGCCTAACAGAATGCCGTTAGTTTACCGCGCGAAGGTACCATTCCGGTCAAAAATCGACTCCGTCTTTTTTGAGACAGAGGGCAATGCCCCTTCGATCCAGTGGCAGATTGAGTTACCTTTTTACGCCTTGAACACGAACGCCCGCAGCGCAATATCGAGCAGAATCCCCACCAGGTACAGGCCACCAAAGTTCCGGTTGTGGACAAAGGCAAGACCAACAAAATAGAGCGGCCAGATCGGGTCGTAAGCCGGCTTTTCTTTTGGCTTGGGCAGGTTGAAAATCGGCCAGATCTGGCGCAGACTCGGTATCGCCAAAAGCACGAGCACAACGCTCGGCATGAACAGGCCGAACACTGTCATCGACTTGGGCATCCAGAAACCCATGACCAGCAGCGCAAGGGCGGAGACATACATCAATACCATGCACCATTGGGTCAGCTTGCGCGCGTTCTTTTCTCCGATTATCACCACCAGCGTACGGATGCCATGTGTGCGGTCGAAATCGTACTTGTCCAGGTGTTTGCCCAGCAACACCGTCATGACGCCGAGCGCATACGGGAGCGAGGCAATAATCACCCAGAGCGGAAGCTCACGGGCGAGAATATAATATGTGCCGCCGACCATGAGCGGGCCCCAAACGATGAGGACAGCGATCTCGCCGAGGCCGCGGTACTTGAGTGGGAACGGGTCACCCGAATAGAGCAGGAGGACCGCCGCGCCGGCGACGGCAAAGAGCGCGACCGGCCAGCCTGCGACGAGCGTGAGATAGAGGCCAATCAGCGAAGCCAGGGCCAGAATAATGACAATCGCCGTGATCAGGGTGCGCCGGCTGAAATCGCCGTGGACGAACCCTTGTGGGCCATAGTTGGCGCGCGGGGAATCGGGAAGATCATCCCAGCCATGCCGCGCATCCCAATAGTCGTTGACCAGGTTGCTCCCCGCGTGCGCCAGCGTGATGCCCAACGTAGTCAGCAAGGTCAGCCCCAGATCGAACTTGCCGGCGACGGCCGCGAGCAGGCCGCCGAGCAGCCCCGAAATGACCGTCATCGACAGGACGGACGCGCGGGTGACCATCAGCCACTTGGTCACCGGATCCACCCACTCCCCCTCCTGAAACTCTGGAACGGTCCAGAGCGCAAGCAACCAATTTTTATAGTTGATGCGTTTTGTCGGTTTGACTGTTGTTTGTATGGACATTGGTAAATACCTCTCGATTGGTTAGAGCTCTAATGGATTAACGACAACCGGCTACTGGCGACCACCCCGCGGCGCGTACACCTGCTCAGCCTTCCAGATGCTGGACAGTGCCTCCACGTTTTCCCAAAAACCCACCGCCAGCCCGGCCGCATAGATCGCGCCGAGGGATGCAGTTTCGGCGGCCTGGGGACGGACGAGCGGGATGCCGAGCACATTTGCGGCAAGCTGCATCCAGGAGTCTGCTTGAGCCCGGTCGCCAGCGACCCTCAATACAGTCAGCCTCTCTCCAGCTTGAACAGCCAGATCGCCAACCAGTTCGCGCAACGGGCGCTCGCCAGGGAAAGGCATTTCGAGCGCGTAGCAAACGGGATCGGGTTGCAGGGCATACGCGAGCGTTGCCCAGGCAGGGCTCGACGGCGTGAGACGAGCGCCGGTGTTAAGTAAGAGCGAACCGGACGTCCCCTGTACCAGACCCGCATCACCTGGATTGAAACAGGCAAGACCAAAGAGGACTGCCTGCGGCTCGCATAGAACCGCAGCGACGGGGACCGAGCCGTTGAAAGGAGTACGCTCTCTGGTATGGCCGAACAAGCGGGCGTTGGAAGAGGGGTAAACGGAGGGAAGCATCATGCGGGGAATGGCGAACAAGGCAAGCAGTTCCTGATCCCAATCGCACCTCTGGATATTGAACAGTTGCGTGTATACCGCGCTCGTGTAATCCGTGGCGTGGACACCGGTTAGATGCCAGAGGAGCCAGGAATCGAGCGTGCCAAACAGTACCCGCCCCTGCTCTGCCTCCCGCCGCAGGCCAGGAAGATTGTCGAGCAGCCATTTGAGCTTGACTGCGGAGAACGAGGAGCGGAGGGGCAAGCCGGTCCGCGCTCGGACCAGTTCCTCAACGCCATCCCGGCGCAGGAGGTCAATCAGGTCGTCGGTCCGGGTGTCTTGCTCCGCGATGGCATTACAGTACGGCTCACCCGTGTCGCGGTTCCAGACGACGGTCGTGGCGCGCTGGCCGGTAATACCGACCGCGGCGATCTCTTCGGGGAAAGAGCGGTGGATGTCCAGGCCGGCGGCGAGGACCTTTTTGGCCTTGTACCACATCTCTGCCGGGTCATATTCAACCCATCCGGGTTGCGGGGTGATCACCCGGTGTCGCTCATAGGCTGCGCCGCGGATACGCCCGTCGTGAGTGACAATCATGACGCGGGTACCGGCGTCATTTTGTTCGAGCGCAATAACCTGCGACCACTTGTTCATGTACTCTTCTAATATCTTTCCTTGGCCTCTTGCCTGGCCGGCGCGTTCGGCTTGTGCCCCGTGGCCTCCTGGACAATCTTGACGCCGGCGCTCGCGCCGATGCGGGTGGCGCCCGCGGCGATCATCTTTTCGGCATCGGCCAAAGTCTTGACCCCGCCCGCCGCTTTGACCCCCATCTCAGGACCGACGGTCTGCCGCATCAACTCGACATCGTGCGCAGTTGCCCCACCAGGGCCAAACCCGGTCGAGGTCTTTACGAAATCCGCCCCAACTTCTTTAGCCATCCGGCAAGCGCGCACCTTTTCATCATCGCTGAGGAGCGCCGCTTCGATAATGACCTTGACGATGGCGCCCAGGCGATGCGCGGCCAGTACCACCCCCCGAATATCCTCTCGGACATGGTCCTCGCGCCTGGCCTTGAGCGCACCGATATTGATGACCATATCAATCTCACTCGCCCCTTCGGTAATCGCCTGTTCCGTTTCAAAAACCTTGGTCTCGGTCGTGTGCGCGCCCAGCGGAAAGCCGACGACAACGGCGACCGCCACATCGCTGCCACGCAGGATGCTGACACACAGTTTGACAAACGGCGGGTTGACACAGACCGCGGCAAAATGGTATTCCAGCGCCTCGCGGCACAGACGCTCGACTTCGGTGGGGGTCGCCTCCGGCTTGAGCAGTGTATGGTCGATATATCGCGCAATATCACGGGGCACCGGCGCACCCTGCAAAGGGGCGGCCGTCACACGTGTGGCGCCGGCGCCAATCATGGTACGAGCGCCTTCGGGATTGAGCGCCGCGCATTTACCACAATCGGTGCACACCCCACTCGCCTGGCACTGACAGCCGCTTGCCGTCTTGCCATCCGCCTGTAAGGCGCGAACAATCATCTCGGTCAGTTGCTCGGAGAGCGCATTCAGATCAGCCATAAGAAAGTAAGCCACAAGTTCCAGGTCACAGGGCACAGGTCGCTAACAAGTCGCGCGTTCAGGTCGTCTGCAACGTGCGGCCTGAGACCTGTAGTCTGTGACTTGTGTCACCTGCGCAGGTATCGCCTTTCGATGTCTAAAATCTTTTGCACGCGTTTCTGATGGCGCGGCTCGGTGCAGGATGTTTCGAGAAAGGTGCGGACAATGTCGCAGGCGACGGAGGCGGTGATGAGCCGTCCGCCAAGCGTCAGCACATTGGCATCGTTGTGCTCGCGCGCATTCCGGGCCGTCGTCGTATCATAGCACATGGCGGCGCGCACTCCGGGAACCTTGTTGGCAGCCATACACGACCCGATTCCCGCGCCGTCGATGATGATGCCGTGGGCCACCGTCCCTTCGCCGACCAACCGGGCCACTGCATAAGCAATGTCGGGATAATCAACCGGATCGGGGGTAAAAGTCCCACAATCGGTCACGCGATAGCCAAGTTGGGAGAGATAGGGAACGAGGTTTTGCTTGAGCTCGAATCCGCCGTGGTCGGCGCCAATCGCCACGCCGCGTGGAGGGGGCGCGTGAATTCCATGCTCCTGCAGAATTCGCAGGACAAGGTCACGCACCGTTGCGCGGAGTTCGTCGTCGGTAGGCATAGATGTCATGGTAGAGACGTTTCGGTGAAACATTCCCTAAATTCGATGGCAGGGAGACGTTTCTCCGAAATGTCTCTACGATTCTAGGGTGACGCCTGGGCCGGCGCGTAATCGGGCACGAGGCCCCACAGATCGGGCGGCCAGTAACTGACCCAGGCCTTGCCAATGACGTCCCGTGCAGGCACCATCCCCCAGAAATGGGAATCGCTCGACTCGGGACGATTGTCGCCCAGGACGAAATACTCGCCTGCGCCGACAGTCACCGGACCATAATCGTAATCGGCATGTTCGATCGGGTATTTTTCCGGGATCAATTCGCCGTTGATATAGACCTGCCCGGCCCGAACTTGCACCTGATCCTCCGGCAGACCAATGACGCGCTTGATGTAATTCTTGGTTTCGTTCAGCGGATAATGGAAAATGATCACGTCGTTGCGCTGGGGATGCCCAATCTTGTAAGCCAATTTATTGACTAGAAGAAACTGGTCGTTGTGAAAGTTGGGCTCCATCGAGTATCCTTCGATCCTAAAGTTCTCGACGGCAAAGCGGATCATGAAAAAGATCACCAGGGTCAACAGGATAGTTTCAAGCAGTTCGCGCAGCGCCGGGCCAACCGTGGACATGCTATTGAGCGCAGGCGGGACATTCAGGATTTCCATCTCTTCCGGCAATCGTTCCTCAGCAATCGGGAACGATTCCATTGCCGGGCGATCATATTCAATACGTTCGGCGGGTTCCAATACCGATACTCCTCTGTGCTGCGCCGGGTGTTGGGCGCATGGTCCGACTATTATAACGCATGTGCAAAGATGTGGCAAAAGGTTTTTCGCCGTTTTTGCAAGGATACCCTATATGGGATAAAATGGAAAAAATCTACTCGACGATGAGGAGAGTTTATGGAATTAAAGCGTACACCCCTGTTCGAGACGCACAAGGCCCTCGGCGCGCGGATGGTCGAATTCGGCGGATGGGAAATGCCCGTGCAATACTCGGGCATCCTCGAAGAGCACCGCGCGGTTCGCACCGCGGCGGGGCTTTTTGATATTGATCACATGGGCCAAATCAAGGTCCGCGGGACCGACGCCCTCCCTTTTCTCTCACGGCTGCTGACTGCCGACCTTGCCTCACTCGAAGTCAATCACGCCCGGTACGCCATCCTCTGCTACGCCGATGGCGGAGTTGTGGACGATACCTTCGTCTATCGATTCGAGGACGAATGGATGGTCGTCGTCAATGCGAGCAACCGCGAAAAGGATTTCGCGTGGATGGATGCCCATCGCGGGAACCTGGACGTGACCCTGAAAGACGCGTCCAGCGAGTACTATATGCTCTCCTTCCAGGGCCCACTCGCCGAAGACGTTCTTCAAAAGCTGGAAGGATTCGACCTGGCCGGGATCCAGTACCACCAGGCCCGCAAAGTCGCGACGCCGGATGGCGAGGGCATCGTCGCGCGGACCGGTTATACCGGCGAAGATGGGTTCGAGCTCTTTGTCCCGAATGCGCTCGGCAAGCACGTCTGGGACCTGATTCTGGAAAAAGGTAAGGAGTATGGCGTTCGCCCCATCGGCCTCGGCGCCCGCGACTCGCTTCGGTTCGAAGCCAAGATGGCGCTCTATGGCCACGAGATTGACGCTCATACGACCCCGCTTGAGGCAGGACTGGGCTGGGCCTGCGACCTGAGCAAGGATTTTTGCGGCCGGGATGTCCTGCTCAAGCAAAAGCTCGAAGGGGTCAGGAAAAAGCTCGTCGGTTTTGAAATGGTCGATCGCGGCGTCGCCCGCCAGGGCTATTCGATTGCCAGGGATGGACAGAACGTCGGCTATGTGACCAGCGGCATGTTCGCCCCGACGCTCGAAAAGAATATTGGCCTCGGCTATGTGTCCCCCGAGCTTGCCAAGGTCGGCGCGGCGTTTGATATTGTCATTCGCGGCAAGCCGACTCAGGCGCGAGTGATCAAGACACCGTTTTACGCCAATCGGGCGCGCGGCAGGTAATTTTAGAACTTATAATTCACAAAGGAGCCAATCATGTCTAGCGGAAAAGAGATTACCTATCCTTCCAACTTTAAATACGCCGAATCCCACGAGTGGGTCAAGATGGATGGGGATTACGCCGTCGTCGGCATCAGCGATTACGCCCAGGATGCGCTCGGCGATATTGTCTTTGTCGAACTCCCGCCCGTCGGGATGAAACTGGAAAAGGGCAAGAGCTTTGGCGTGGTCGAATCGGTCAAGGCGGCGAGCGACGTGTTTGCGCCAATCAGCGGCGCAGTCGAGGCCATCAACGAAAAGCTGACCGAATCGCCCGACCTGGTCAACCGCGACCCATTTGGCGAGGGCTGGATGATCAAACTGCGCCCGGAAAATCCCGGCGACCTGGACGGCCTGTTTGACGCCGATACTTACAAAAACAAGATTGAAACAGGGGAGATTCATTAGGAGGAGTCTATGACTCACCGATACATTCCCATTACGGAAGCCGATCGCATGGCGATGCTGGAAACGATCGGCGTCAAATCCGTAGGCGAGCTGTTCTCGGACATTCCGACGGAAGCGATGAACTGCAAGCTGGACCTACCGCTTGCCCTGTCCGAGCCCGAGTTGATGACACAACTCCAGGCGATGGCAGGCAAAAACGCCAGCCTCTGCGACTATGCCTGTTTCCTCGGCGCAGGAGCGTACAATCACTTTATCCCCGCCACCGTCCCCCACCTGATCTTTCGCTCCGAGTTCTATACGGCGTACACCCCCTACCAGGCCGAAATCAGCCAGGGCACTCTGCAAACGATCTTTGAATACCAGTCGATGATCTGTGACCTGACCGGGATGGATGCTGCCAACGCATCACACTATGACGCGGCGACGGCGACCGCCGAAGCGGCCGTTCTCGCCATCAATTCCGTTCGCGACCGCGACAAGATCATCATCTCACCCACGCTGCATCCCCATTACCGGCAGACGCTCCGCACATATCTCGACGGGCAGCATATTCCCATTGTCGGGGATGAGGACCTAGCGGCATCGCTGGACGACGTGCTAACCAAACACCTGGATAAGAAAACCGCGGGGGTCATTGTCGCGAACCCGGATTTTCTGGGCGAGATGCGCGATTTGACTGCGGTGGCTGAAAAGGTACATGCCGCGGGCGCGCTCTTGATCGTCAGCGCCTATCCCATTTCGCTCGGTCTCTATCAGCCGCCGGCGGAATACGGCGCGGACGTGATCGTCGGCGAAGGCCAATCACTCGGCAATGCCATCGGCTTTGGCGGGCCTTACCTTGGCATCTTTGCCACCAAAGAGAAATACATTCGCCGCATGGCCGGCCGTCTCGTCGGCCAGACCAACGACACTCAAGGCCGGCGCGGTTTCGTGCTGACGCTCCAGGCGCGCGAGCAGCACATTCGACGCGAAAAGGCAACTTCCAACATCTGCACAAACGAGGCCCTGAATGCGCTCGCCGCTTCGGTTTATCTCTCGACGATGGGTAAGCAGGGGCTGCGCAAGGTCGCCGAGCTGTGCTACCAAAAGGCGCACTATGCCGCGCAAGCGATCGCGTCTACCCCCGGCTATCGCGTCGCCTCGAACGAGTTCTTTAACGAGTTCGTGGTCGAGTGCCCAAAACCAGTCGCCGAGATGAACCGGGCGCTGTACGCCAGGAAAATCATCGGCGGGTACGACCTGAGCAAAGATTATCCGCACATGCAAAACGCCATGCTGGTCGCCGTGACCGAGATGAACACGCGCGAGCAGATTGACGCATTCGTGCGCGGGCTGAGCGAGGTGGCAAAATGAGTGTTGTGGCAAACAAACCCGAACCCATCATCTATGAAATGTCGCGCCCCGGCGCGGTGGGTTTTTCACTTCCCGAGTCGGACGTCCCCGAGACGCCGCTGCCCGAGCACCTCCTGCGCAGGGACCTGACCCTCCCGGAGGTCTCCGAAGTCCAGGTCGTCCGGCACTTTACGCGCCTCTCACAAAAGAACTATTGTGTAGACCTCGGGATGTACCCCCTCGGCTCGTGCACAATGAAGTACAACCCCAAGATGAACGAAGAGGCGATCAAGCTGCCCGGGTTCTCGACCATCCACCCCATGCAGGACGCCGAAAGTGTACAGGGCGCCCTCCAGTTGATGTACGAGTTGCAGCAGTATCTCGCCGAGATTGTCGGAATGGGCGGGACAACCCTTCAGCCGGCAGCCGGCGCACAGGGGGAACTGACCGGGATCCTCGTCATCCGCGCATACCACCTTGCGCGCGGCGACACGGCGCGCAACGAGGTCCTCATCCCCGACTCGGCCCACGGCACCAACCCGGCGACGGCAACCATGGGCGGGTTCAAGACCATCGAGGTCAAGTCCGACAAGCGCGGCAATGTGGACCTCGACGACCTGCGGAAAAAGGTCGGCCCCAGGACTGTCGGTATGATGCTTACGAACCCGAACACGCTCGGCCTCTTTGAAGAGCATGTACAGGAGGTCTGCCAGATCGTCCACGAAGCGGGCGGCCTGATGTACGGCGACGGCGCGAACCTGAACGCCATCGTCGGCGTCGTCAAGCCTGGCGAGCTGGGGTTCGATGTCCTGCACACCAACCTCCACAAGACCTTTTCCGTCCCGCACGGCGGCGGCGGCCCCGGCTCGGGCCCTGTCATGGTGCGCGCCGACCTGGTCCAGTTCCTGCCTGGTCCGATTGTCGTCCAGCACAGGAGCGCGAACAACGGCACTGGCGCGGCCACCTATGCGCTGGAGATGCCCCAGCATTCCATCGGGCGCGTCAAGTCCTTCTGGGGCAATTTCCTCGCCATCGTCCGCGCCTATGCCTACATCCGCTCCTTTGGGCGCGATCACCTCTACGAGATCGCCGAGTACGCCGTCCTGAACGCCAACTATATGCTGGCCCGGCTGCGCGGCACGTACGATCCGGCCATTCCCGAACGCGTCTGCAAGCACGAGTTTGTGCTCGACAATGCGCGTTTTGTCAAGGACTATCACGTCAATACGCTCGACATTGCCAAGCGGATCATCGATTATGGATTCTACCCCGGCACGATCTATTTCCCACTGATCGTCCACGAGAGTCTGATGATCGAACCGACTGAGACGGAATCCCGCGAGAGCCTGGACGAGTACGTGAACGTGCTCTTGCAGATTGCGCAGGAGGCCAAAGCGAACCCTGACCTGCTCCGCTCGGCGCCGCACATTGCGCCCATCACCCGGCTGGACGACGTCAAGGCCGCCCGCGAGCCCGTCCTTCGCTTTAAACACAAAGAACCCATGGCAGCGATGAAAGAACCAGTCCCGGAACCGACGGCGTAATACGCGTTTGTTACAATAGAAACCAGGCTCTCTTCCAGGAGCCTGGTTTTTTCTTGATGAAACTTGAAAAAAGGTGGTCGAATAATGAATCTATCAAAAACCAGCAACTCAAATCGCCCATACTATGTAGTTTTGCTTGTATTAGCATTGTCTTGGTAGGAATCGCGCTGAACTTGTTCAACTTCTATGCCTCCTTTTCCCCACGTCTACCAGATTTTAGCGGAAACCGGACGATCATCTCGAATAGCTTGCCGATTCAGGAAAAGTGGCGCCACAAGATGGACGGCGCGGTTCGTTATGTGATTGCGCGGGATCAGCAACTCTGGGTTTGGCATGGCGACTGGGTGAGCGCAGTAGACATCGAGACCGGCCAGGAATTGTGGCATGCACCCGCCCATTTAACTGTAATTTCGCCTCCGGCAGCCGGGGACAATGCGATTGCGTTCGAGCAGGAAAACGGAGCAGCTGGCAATTTGCTCAAGATCCTGGATGCATCGAGCGGCCAACTCAAGTGGCAAATGCCGGTCGATATGACATATTCGCTCGCGGTTGCGAATGGACTCGTCTATGTAGGAACGGCGCGTCTCGATGCCTATGACCTTGGGAGTGGCAAAATGATATAGGATGTCGGTTACCAGCAATTGCCGCATCGGTCTATCTATCTGTACCATGATTCTGGCAAGCTATATGCTTTCGCAGAAGAATGGGCCTATGCGCTAGACCCTGCAACCGGCAAGATTCTCAATTCCTTCCAGCATAAGCGCGGATTAGCATCAACCGTGGCCCAGAATACGATCTTTGATGTCTATGTGAATAATGTCTATGCCACTGATTCAAGGTCAGGTGTATTGCTCTGGGGGAAAAAGGTCCAACCCCGCCCTTTTATTCCTCCGGCGCTAATCGGCCAGGTGCTGTATCTGCCGACAGAATCCGGCAACAATGTTATTGCGCTAGACCAAAAGACCGGCGAGCAAAAGTGGTCAAGCGAAACGGTCAGACTCGGTTTTTCGACCATTGTCGAATATAACCACCTTGGATATGTGATTTCCAATGATGGACGCTTGCGCGCATTTAACCTAGGGACAGGGGCGCAAACTGGTGTGCTGGATACGGGCGCGGGGTTGCCCTTTGGGACTTATGAAATATATGCTCTTCCGAGTCTGGTTGTTGAGGGCAAAACACTAATCTTTTCTTTCGGCGACGCATATCTCTTTGGATTTCAGACACAAGAACCCTAAACGACCGTGATTGGAGCGCTTGATGAAAATTCGTGCGGTGCCAGGTTTATGAAACTTAACACCAAACACACTCGTCTAATCGTCCTCTTTTCCCTTGTCCTGGGCATTCTCCTGCTGGTCGCGTGCAAGACGGACCCGCCCGGTACACGATCTCAAAAGCCGACTAGTCCAGCAGCGGCGCTCGTGACATCAATTGTGACGACGACCGATGTACTACCTAGCCAGACCGCCATAGCCCGAGCTACGCCATCGCTAACATCCGTACCTTCGTACACCCCCAAGCCTACCTCAACACGGAATCCTACTCCGACGATAGATCCATTTGTCCTGACAGGGCCTAATCCGCAAACGGTTGATGTGGTCCGCTTTATACTTGGACACCATCCCGATTTTGCCTATCCCGATCCCGTTTACCTCGCAGCGCATTATCGAGAGATTGCATCTCAATCCGTACGCCAGGACATTGACGTTAACGGCGATGGGAGAAAAGAAATACTGCTCACAGACACTTTTGACGGTCTTTTCGGTTTTTCTGCAATACTGACCCTCACCCCATCGCATCCCCCCGCCACACCGTCAGTTACGTGGAAGGAGGCGTTTTATCTACAGGATTCCGCTAACCCCAGTATTACTATGCGCTTTTCGCTTCAGCGCGACCATCTGGAACTAGACGAGTACCTTGCGGACCACGGCACGGGGATGGTTTTCAGGACCTGGAAAAAGAATTGGATTCGATGCGGGCAGGATAACTGTAACCTAGTCTGGACAGGCAAGCTGATGGGCCTTGCAGAGCAGTTTCAATACAACTATAGCAGCGCCGCATGGACCATTGCCAGACTGGAATATCCCAACCCAGATACGATCGAATTAACCATTCAGAGTTGGGCGTTTGGCATCGATGATGCGACGGATACGGCGCCGCTCGTCGCACATCGCATTTCCGGGC
Organism: Anaerolineae bacterium; assembly: GCA_049694275.1. Taxonomy (GTDB): domain Bacteria; phylum Chloroflexota; class Anaerolineae; order UBA4142; family SHND01; genus JBAVQS01. The sequence continues at coordinate 22,456 of JBAVQS010000237.1, forward strand.
CGATTGCCAGGGAGACCTACCAATGGAATGGCAAGATTTACCAATTTATCGGCCAGACAGAGCTTGCGCCGGCCCAAGAAATTACTCGCGAGTCTGACCATCAAACTGTACAAACAACAGCTTTCATCAATACCTTGTTATGGAAGAAATATGTAGAGTGTGCCGGTACGATCTGCCGAAATGATTCCAGACAAAGAGACATAGATTTCTGGGGAACCGCATCCAGCCTAAAAGACGATCCGGTATGGGGCGGTACGTTTTATGATCCTGAGTGGGGAGGCCTTCAAATCGTGCCGGCCGCCGCATCACGCGATGGTAACCGGCTGGCAGCCGTCCTCTCTTCCAAAAAGTATGATCAGTGTCGTTTGGTGGTTCATCAACTTGGAGACAATGAGTTTACCCCCGTTGGCCGCGTGGATTTGCCGTGTGTTGCTACCTTTACCCATCTATCCTGGCTCGACATCGACAACGATGGGAACAATGAACTGGCTCTGGTCACTGTCCCTCCCGATGCGCCAGGTACACAGCGCCTATATTTGTACCGGGTTGGCCCGGGACTGCAAGAGCTAGCGCATCTGGATGGAATAATTAACGGCCCCGATGGGGTGGGAATCAAATGGGACAAGACAAACGGCGCGTACAAATTCTATGCTGGTATCGTGCCTACTGATAACTGTTTGCAGTTCGATTGCTTGTTTCTCGACCGCCGCTTTCAAACCTACCGGTGGAACGCCAGAAGCGACCAATTTGAGTTGGACAGGTAAGAAGAAGTAATGTATAATTTTTATGTGTATAATTTATTAGGATGTGATGTATATGAAAACGCTTCGAGAACGACCTCTGCAAATCTATTTGAGGCCGGATCAGGATCAGGCGCTTCGGCGGCTCGCTTCGCAACAGCAGGTCTCGATGGCCGCGTTAATCCGACAGGGAATTGATCGGTTGCTTGCGGAGATCCCCGTAGAGCAAGACCCGGCGTTGAAACTCATTGGGCTCGGCAGTTCAGGACTGGGCGACCTCGCCGAAAACCATGACAAGTATATCGTGGAGGCTATCCTCAAGCACTCGGGCCAAGACATTAAATCCAAGCGCAAGCGAGGTCCGCGCAAGGCATGATTGCAGACGATCTCTTTGTCGATGCCAGCGCATGGATTGCCCTTGCGGATGATACGGACAACAAGCATCGAGAAGCAACCACCGCTTACTTGGCGATGCTCCGCACCTACCATCGCCTGGTTACGACCAATCTAGTTGTCAGCGAAGTCTATATCGCCCTCAGAAACAAGATCGGGCATCGGGCTGCCATTGGCTTTCTAGAAGCCAGCAAATCCAGCCCGCGCATCGAGTGCGTATTTTCTACCAGCGAGCTAGAGAGCCGGGCCGAGCGCATCCTGCGGCGCTATGCCGACCAGGATTTCAGCTATGTGGATGCGGTCAGCTTTGCCCTGATGCAAACGCGACAGATCAAGGACGCCTTTACGTTCGACAAGCATTTCGCGATCATGGGTTTTAACTGCCTGCCCCAATAACTGACAAGGGGTCATTTGACTATTTATCCCCATCGATGGTACACTTTTGGCGGGTTACCCCATGCCTAAAGCACTCTACCTCAAGTATCGCCCGCAGACCTTTGAACAGGTCGAGGGTCAGGAACACATTACCCGCACCCTCATCAATGCGCTTGCCATTGGGCGCATCGGCCACGCCTATCTTTTCACAGGGCCGCGCGGGACCGGCAAGACCTCGACGGCACGCATCCTTGCGAAAGCAGTCAACTGCCTGGCGACCACCGGCACCCGGCCGTGCAACGCGTGCGCCATGTGCCGCGCCATTAACGAAGAACGGCTGTTGGACCTGATCGAGATCGATGCTGCCTCCAATACGGGGGTGGACGACATACGCGACCTGCGCGAGAAGGTGGACTTTCGGCCCACGCAAGCCAAGCGCAAATTCTACATTATAGATGAATGCTTCCGTTACGAAGACCTGATCACTCTGGCTGATGGCTCTAAAATGCCAATTGGTAAGATTGTCGAGAATGAACTATGCCCAGAGGTCCTATCCTATAACGAGCGGACCCATCAGATTGAACCCAAGCGCGTTGTCCGCCGTATGCGCAAGCAACCCACGTTGCCGGCAGTGAGGCTTGCCTTTGATAATAACCGGGCATTAGTCTGCACACTTAATCACAAGTTCTATACCCCACAGGGTCAGATGCGCGCCGGTGAATTAGAGGTTGGGCAGTTTGTCTATGCGGGCTATGAACGTACTACCACCGATCAACTGGATGCGGTTGCCGGAGCCGCCATAGGGGATGGTCATCTTGACCTTACCGGCAGCCAGATGCGCGCGCGGCTTTCTATAACGCAGGGTGTGGACCAAAAGGAATATCTGGAATACAAAACGCGACTCTTGGGTGACTTGGTAGAAACACCACCCCAGTATCAACTTTCGTTACAGTCTTTTTCAAAGAAGGGCACTTGGCATGTTGCGACGGTGAGCCGGCCGCAAATCGCTGAACTACACCGCGAGCTTTACGATCATGAGGGTCACAAACGCATCTCACGCACCTATCTTGATCGTTTGACGCCATTGGGTTTAGCCCTTTGGTATCTGGACGATGGTTCGCTGATAACGCAAAAGAACCCCTACACCCGCAAGGACGGCACAGTCACCAGTTATCCAAATTCCCGCTCAACCCTGGCGACCTACAGTTCTAGCCTCGAAGAGGCACATATCATTCTACAGTGGCTTGAAGAGAAGTGGGATATCGAAGGTGGAATTGCGGCAACCGCCAAGGGGCCTGTGATCTGGCTAACCCTAGCAGGGACAGAACAGCTGCACGAAATTATCGCGCCATACGTTCCGCCGAGTATGGCGTACAAGCTACTTCCCCGCTATCATAACAGGTTCTGTCCGCCGACAGATGCTGGCATACCGAGTGGGCTTGCTGTAAGTGTGGTGAGGCGCATCGAACGCGTCACACCTCCTGAATATGTCTACAATATCGAAGTTGCCAACAATCACAATTATTTCGCCCGTGATATCCTAGTCGCCAACTGTCACATGTTATCCAACGCGGCGTTCAATGCGCTATTAAAGACGCTGGAGGAGCCCCCGCCGCACGTCATCTTTGTCCTCGCCACGACCGAACCGAACAAGATTCCTGCGACCATCACCTCGCGCTGCCAGCGGTTTGATTTTCACCGCGCAACCCTCCAGGAGCTAATTGAGCGGCTCACGTATATCGCCGGACAGGAAGAATTGAACATCGAGCCCGCGGCGCTGGAATTGATTGCCCGCCAGGCAACCGGCTCTTTCCGCGACGCCGCCAGCCTGCTCGACCAGTTGATGGCTTTTGGCGGGACGGGCGATGGGGCAGCAGTAACCCTCGCGCAGGTGGAGGGCTTGCTCGGCGCGGCATCCCAAGAGACGATCCACGCCATTGTCGCGGCGATTGCCGCGCGTGACATTGCAAACGGAATGAGTTTGATCGGCGAGGCGGTGGACGCCGGCGCCGACCCGCGGCAACTGGCGCGCGAGCTGGTGGATTATGTGCGGGGGGTATTGCTCTTTCAGGTGGGGAGCGGCGCTTCACTCACACTAGGAGCCGAAACCCAGACCGATATGACCGCACTCGCCTCAGAGATGAGCGCCGACCAGATCCTGCGCGCGATCCGGCTCTTTAACCAGGCCGCCTTTGAGCTGCGCGGCAGCGCCAGTCCCACCCTTCCTCTGGAAATGGCGCTGGTGGAAACCGTGCTCGAACCGACGGCAGCCGTTGCCGTTGCGCCGGCCCCGCGAGCGCCAGCGCCCCCGCGCCCCAATGCAGTTCTCCCTTCGGCTATACCTGTATCGCCGGCGCCAGCCCCTGCGATCGCCGAGCCTCCACGCGACAAGCCACAACCCGCCAGCGCCTCTGAGCCGGTAGCGGTCAAGCAACGGACACCGGCTCGGCCCGAGCTAGAGCCCGAGCCAGCGCCCGAATCGGCGCCGGGCGCCGGAACTGTGGAGCTTACCCTGGAGCAGGTACAACAACAATGGCCCACCGTGTTGCTCCGCCTGCGCAAACTTAACAAGACCGTCGAAGCGTTGTTGCGCGATGCCCAGCCGATTTCGCTCAAGGGGGATATCATTACAATCGGTTTTTTCTACGAGCTGCACAAGACCAAAGTAGAGAGCAACAAGAACGGGCTCGCGCAGATTGACAAGATCATGGCCGAGTTGTTCGGCAAGCCTTATCATTGCAAGTGTATCGTGTCGCCCAAAAAACAAAAGATGCGGGCGGCGGAAAACGATCCGGTGATTCGCGCCGCGCTCGATCTGGGCGGCCGGATCAGGGACGTGACTGATGAATCCTAGGAGAAAAACATGAGCAAAGGACGTGGAGGAATGCCCGGGCTGAATCCCGCGGCGCTGCAAAGACAGTTGCAGGATATGCAAAAAAAGATGGTCGAGACCCAGGACGCGCTCGGCCGCGAGACCGTGACGAGCACGGCAGGCGGCGGCGCCGTCTCGGTCACCATTACCGGCCAGCAAAAGGTAACCGAGGTTAAGATTAATGCCGATGCGCTCAAGGAAGGGGATGCCCCCCTGGACATGGAAATGCTCCAGGACTTGGTTCTCGCGGCAGTGAACGATGCAATCGAGCGTTCGCAAAAACTGGCCGCCGACCGGATGGGCCAGGTGACCGGTGGGCTAAATATCCCCGGGTTCTAATGACCAGCGCAAGTCCTCAAGCCGTGTCCGCTTGCGCCGGGTGAATCGAAAGAGCGAGGACTGGTTCACTGTGTTGAGTAAGTCGTTATGATTACACGCGAGAATACGCTGACTGAGCGCGAGCGCCATATCTTAAAGGCGCTCGCCGCCGATCCCGATGCGGCGACCGCCAGCCGGGCCCAGGTTCTTTTACACTGGGCAGACGGTGACACACGGGAACAGATCGCCCAGGCGACCGGCTTGCGACCGGCGCAAGCACTACAGATCACACGTGCCTTTTCGCAAAAACGCCTCGAGATCTTTGCCCCCCCGTCCATCGAACGGGCGAGCCGCGGCCTGGCCGGCGCGACGACTGTCGATGACCTGCTCCAGGAAAATCACGTCAACATGGGCCATGCCCGGTTCGTCGCCAACCTGGCCCTCCAGATCCTGGACGCGACACAGAGCGTTCACCAGCTAGCCCCGGAATGGCGGCGGGTGCTGGAGACGGGCGCGCTCTTGCACAACCTCGCCTCACCGCATCATGACGAACGGCGGCACCGCGCCGGCCGCAACCTGATCCTCGCCCACGACATTGAGGGTTTTTCTGCGCCTGAACGGGACATCCTCGCCTGTCTTGTCCTCTTTCACACGAAAAAGGTCCAGGCATCCCGCGATCCGATCTTTGTCGGGCTTGATCCTCAAGCCCAGCAGGTGACCCTCGCACTGGCGGCGATGCTGCGCATTGCCGATGGGATGGATTTTTCCCAGAGCGAGACGACGGCAATCACCTCGATTGAGGTAGACTCTTTGGTCCTCGCCACGCTCGATGGGCCCCATGCCGACATCGACGCCGCACGAGCCAACAAAAAAGCGGACCTCTGGCGTCAGGTCCTGACGCCCCCCTTTAGTGCGCGCCTGCCCAATGGCGCCCTCCCAACCGCCCCTCGCCTCAAACGCCCCAAAGTGAGCTTGGGGGTCAAGAGCCACGAGCCGATCACGCGCGCCGGACGCAAAATCGTCGCCGGTCAGTTCGTGCGACTGCGCGTGCTGGAAGATGAGGTGCGGGGCGGGCACAACCCCGACGCGGTCCACGACATGCGCGTGGCGGCGCGGCGCATGCGCTCCGCCTTTCGCTTGCTCGCCGGCTTTTATCCGACCAAAGAAACGAAAAAGATTCGTCATACGCTGCCCACGTTAAGCGGGTATCTGGGCCAAGTCCGTGACCTGGATGTCATGATCGCACATCTCCACACCCATATCTCCACGCTCCCAACCGAACAGCAGCGCCTGGTCGATCCGCTGCTCGCCGACTGGCAGGCGCGCCGCGCCCGTGCCCACGGCGTACTGGTAGAGTTCCTGGAGGACAAAAAGTACGAGGATTGGACCGCGCGGCTGGAGGGGTTCGTCGAGGGCAAAGATACGTCAGGCACACCGCGCGTAACCGATGTAGCGCCCGCGCTGATCTGGAAACAGTATGGCAAGGTTCACGCGTTCGAGCCGGTGATCCAGCAGGCAGACCTGGCGACGCTCCACCGCTTGCGCATTCAGTGCAAGCGCCTGCGGTATACTATCGAATTCTTTTCCGAGATGATGGGGCCGGAGACCTCAGCCCTGCTCGAACCACTCATCGCGATGCAGACTTATCTGGGTGAGCTGCATGATGTCGACACCGCCGCGCGCCTCACGAGCGAATTTATCGCCGAGACCACAAAGCAGGGATTGCAAAATACCAACCTCGAAGGCGTGATGGCCTACCTCTCGGCGCTGCACGCGCGAACCGCCGAGATGCAGGCGGGGGTTCCGGAACGCTGGCACGTCCTCGCCAAACCGTCCTACCGTCAGGCGTTGGGACAGGCCGTCGCGAATTTGTAGCCCACCATCCAGGGCGAGCAACCCGTTCGCCCTACGCCGATGGTTCTTTGGGCTTGACTTCAACCGAGGCCTGGCGCTTCATCGGGGTTACAATCGCGCTCACCTCACGACGCAACTCGGAAAAAATCTCGCGGATGCTACGGTTGGCGTCGATGCGGCGAAACCCAAACTCTTCGGCGATTGCGTCGAACTGGGCCAACAGCCGCGTCTGGTAGCGCACATAGTTACGAAAGAGGTCGCGCCCCTTGAGGAAATCCATCCCCGATTCCCAGTAATCAAAGCCCCCCTGCTCGGCCAGGACGCGCGGGATCAGGTGATTGAGATCGGCCTGGAGATAAAAGACCGCGTCGGGAACCAGCGCAAAGCCCAACGTTTTGCGAATCCACTGCGGGTCGGACCCGCGCACCTGGGACCGGACAATCATCGAATAGATATAGCGGTCGGTGAGCACGACCATGCCGGCCCGCAGCGCGGGAATGATCTGGGTTTCGAGGCGGTCCGCGAGATCGGTCACATACAAAAGAAACAAGACCCCCTCGCTCAGGGTATGCCCTTGCTTGGCTCGATCAATCCCCTTGCTCGCCAGATCGGAACGGCGCAGGCCGGTCGAGGCAACCGCAAACCCGCGGCCTTCCAACCATTCCTGCAAAAGTGCAATCTGCGTCGAGCGCCCGACCCCGTCCGTCCCCTCCAGGACAATCAGCTTGCCAGGGAGCACCTCTTCGGTAAAGCCGGGAACCGGATCGCCATAGAATTTAATCTGCGTCATCAGGCTTTGTCTCCGCTCTCGCTAGATTTGCTGCCAATCTCTTCCAGGTAACGCCCGAGCAATGACTCTTCGGACAGGACATCGCGCCAGCCCGCCTGGCTGGTCTTGAGCGCACCCTCCAGGTAAGGCTTGACGATGGCGCGCATCTGGTCCTGCTGCTTGACTAGCGGCTGGGTGGCATCAATCACCGAAAGCCCAAACTCTTCGACAAGCCGTTCGTACTCTTCTAGAATCCGTCCCTGGAAAAGACGGAACGATTCGTACGGGTCGCCGGCGAGATGCATATCGAGTCCCGCTTCATAATATTTGAGCTCCGGCCGGCCGACAAGGATGCGCTTGAGCGATTCTGCGAGCGGTACGCGAAAATAGATGGGGAGGGACGGCTGGATGGCGTTGGCATACACCTCACGTACCCACTCACGCGAAACGCCTCGTGCGAAATCGCGCGCAAACGCGGTATAGACATAGCGGTCGGCGAGCACGATCGCGCCCGCCTCCAACGCCGGCACGATCTGCCGTTCGAGCCGGTCCATAAAATCGGCGGCGTGAATGAGGCTGAACGAGAGCGGAGTCAGCATCTTGTCCTCTTTGCCGCGCTTGGTAATGCGCCGCACAATCGGGGAGGAATTCCACTCGCTAAAAGCGACAAGATAATTCTCGCTCAACAGCCATTTATGAAGGAGGTCAAGCTGAGTGCTCTTGCCCGACCCATCAATGCCTTCAACGATAATCAGTTTGCCCGGATAGTGCATCCGGCGGAGGTTTTTTGACATCGGCCTGTCCTTGTTGCGCAATTATTGTCAAAATTATAGCGTATTTCGGTCCATCTTGCCAGAGCCCGCAGAGGCATAGAGATTGGAAATCTCTGCTTGAAAAAAGGGCGGCGGTAGAAAAAAGGGGCAAAAAGGCTTGCCAGAGCCGTTGCTTGATGGTAAACTTACACGATATTCGGAGTTCAAATAAGGGGATGAAATAGATATGGATGTCACTCCGCGTTCCGTCACTCGACTGATTGAGGAATTTCACCGCTTGCCGGGGATTGGGCCCAAGACCGCACAGCGGTTGACGTTCTATTTGCTGCGCGCCCCCAAGGATCAGGTCGCACAGTTGGCCGAATCGATCAAAGACCTGCGCGAGCGGATTACGACCTGCGCGGTCTGCTGCAACATCGCCGAGCAGAACCCATGCGACATTTGCCGCGACGAGTCGCGCGACCATGCGCAGATCTGCGTGGTCGAGGAACCGCTCGACATGGTCGCACTCGAGCGCACGCGCCAGTATAAAGGGGTCTATCACGTCCTCCACGGCGCCATCTCGCCGGTTGAAGGAATCGGCCCCGAAGACCTGCGCATCCGTGAACTGCTGGACCGGCTCCGTAAGGGAGGCGCCAAGGAAGTGCTCCTGGCGACCAACCCCAACCTGGAAGGGGAAGCGACGGCAATGTACCTGGAGCGGCTCATCAAGCCGCTCGGCATCCGCCTCACGCGTCTCGCCCGTGGCCTCCCGGTCGGCGGCGACCTGGAATATGCGGATGAGGTGACACTCACACGAGCGCTAGAGGGGCGAAGCGAAGTATAAAAGACTCGGCGGGTTCTCCGCCGAGTCTTTACTTTTCGAATCGAATCTGCGCGGTGCCAGCCAGGGCGGCCTTGTCCTCGGAGGCGCTCACGAGGCGCAAGTCAAGACTCAGGCCAACCTTGTCACGCAGATGGCCGCTCCAGACCACCGAATCGAACTGCTGCCGGTAGGGAAATTCGCCGACATTGCTGAACTTGGCCCCGTCCGGCGTCTGGCCGAGATACTGGATGAGGGTACCGGGGATCGTTTCGTTCAGGTTGACATTGTACTGGACGGGAAGGGCATAGGCGGTGAGCTGCGCGGCAGCGGGCGGATTGGCCGTGGGATGAGGATCCTGGATTTCAATGTGAATCGTGCCAATCAGGTTCACCGTATTCTGGTCATAGGTTCCAACACGCGTCGAGAGGTCGAGGACTACACCGGCAACCGGCGAGCCTTTATAGGTGACCGAATCGAGCGACTGCTTGGGCGCCTGCAGGCTGCCGATCACCAGCAACGCCCGGCCATCCGTTGACTTACCTTGATAGCCCAAATTGGTGCCCGCCAGCGGCTGACCGTTCTTGATCGACAGGTTGATCGCGCCATCATAGGTAATTGTCTGTCCGCTCACGGGGGTATTGCCGATAATGCCGCCGCCCGGAATCTGGCCCGAGCAACCGGCCAATAGCATGACAACCGCGCATAGCGTGAGGAGTAAGATTTGGGGTCGCATAATCCTTCCAGAGATCAGGCGGGAATCCAGATCGCCTGCCTTTATAAATCTAGCATCGAAAAGCGGGGGTGTCAATGCAGGAAACAGGGAAACAGGGAAACAAGTAGACAAGGAAACAAGACGCGCTATAATATCCCTCGTGTCTGATCGAATCCTTGCGCTGGTGGTGTTCTTTAGCGGGATGACGTCGCTGGGGCTGGAGCTGGCTGCATCCCGCCTGTTCGCTCCCTACTTTGGCGTGTCGCTCATCATCTGGGCGAACCTCATCGGCCTCATCCTCATCTATTTGACGCTCGGTTATTACCTGGGCGGGCGATGGGCCGACCGTGACCCCCGCCTGCAGACGCTCTATCATATCGTGGGCTGGGGCGGCTTTACCTCGGGCGTACTCCCCTTTGTCGCCAAGCCGCTCCTCGACCTGGCCATTCCGGCGCTGCAGAATTTTGATGCGGGGCTGGGTGCGACCTCGTTCTTTGGCACGCTCATCCTCTTTGCCGCGCCCGTGACGCTCCTGGGCTGTGTCACGCCGTTTGCGCTGCGCCTGCGTACCCACGACCTGAACGCGGTCGGCGCGACGGCCGGCAAGCTGTATGCGCTCTCGACACTCGGCTCGATTCTCGGCGTCTACCTCACAACCTTTGTCCTGATTCCAAACCTGGGCACCCGGCGCACCTTTGCGCTCCTCGCGCTCATCCTCCTGGCGCTGGCCGCGTTCGCACTCTGGCAGCGAGTAGGGCTCCTGCGAGCCCTCCCCTACGCCGGCCTCGCGCTCATCATTGTGCTCCTTGCGACGATCGGCGAAAGCAGCATTGTCAAGGCGACGCCGGGGTTGGTTATCGAAGCAGAATCACCCTACAACTTTATCCAGGTTATCCGGGACGGGGATGGGCTTTACCTGACGGTGAACGAAGGGCAGGCCTACCAGTCCGTCTATTATCCCAATACCATCCTGCTCAACGGGTACTGGGACCTGATGCTAATCGCGCCTTCCCTCCGCTCGAATGAGCCGCCGCAATCCCTGCTTGTCATCGGCTTAGCCGCCGGCACCATCCCCAAACAATATTCGCTTGTCTATCCCAACATCAAGATGGACGGCGTCGAGATCGACCCCCAGATCATCGCGCTGGGCAAAAAGTATTTCGAGATGAACGAGCCAAACCTGCGGGCGATCGTGGACGATGGGCGCGCTTTTTTGCGCCGGCGCGAGGCTGGAATCTATGACGTGATCGCCGTCGATGCCTACCACCAACCGTACATCCCGTTCCACCTGGCGACGGTCGAGTTCTTTCAAGAGCTCGAACCTCATCTCTCGCCGCGCGGGGTCATCGCCATCAACGCCGCCGGGCTGCCGAACGATAAACGGTTGGCCAATGCCATTGCCGCGACGCTGCATCAGGTCTATCCCACCGTCGTCATGATCGACCATCCGAACGGAGCGAACACGGTCATCCTGGCCTCGCCTGAGCACGTAGACCTCGACAGTTTTCGAGCGCGGCTCGCCGACCTGCACGATCCGACGCTGCGTTATGCGGCAGGAATTGCCGCCGCACATCTCTATCTTCCCCCCGCTGATCAGCCGGTCTTTACCGACGACCGCGCCCCGGTCGAGGACCTCGTCCACTCAATCATTATCGACGCCGCCCTGGGGGGCAAACCGTAAGCACGCAACCTGATGTATAATTCCATTTTGAGTATTGAACTTGAAGGATAAAGAATGAACCTTTTGAACCGTTTTGCCGGCCTGCTCATGACGCTGATCGTTATTCTGCTCCCTTTTTTCATCATCCTGAGCGCGGTCTATGCGATCAACACGGAAGCCTTTGTGCAGTATGAATATTCACAGCCGGGGTTTCCCGCTTCACAGCGCTTTAGCGCGCAGGACCGTTACAAAAACTCGATCCAGACCGTTCGCTATGTGCGCGGCGAGATCTCTCTGGCGGATCTGAAAAACCTGGGGGTCTATAACGACCGCGAGGTTCAGCACCTGGTCGACGTGCGTAACGTCTGGGTCGAGGTCACGACTTTTCATATCATCGCCGGCGTCCTGATCCTCGCGGCGTTCATTGCGCTCACGATGTCGAATCTAACCCGGCTCTGGGCAGCGCGAGCGCTCTTTTATGGCGGCATCCTTTCGATCCTGATCGTGATCGGCATCGGCATCTTTTCGACCGTCGCCTTTGAAGAGTTCTTTACCGATTTTCACCACCTCTTTTTTACGGGGGATAGCTGGCTGTTCGACTATACGGACAGCCTCATCCAGTTCTATCCTCTCCCCTTTTGGGAAGCGGCTTCGTATGGCATTGCGCTCTTTGTCGCCATCGCCAGTGTGCTGATGGTCGTCATCGGCTGGTTCTGGGAGCGCACACTCGGCCGGCACCCTGCGCCAGCCCCGGCGTTAACTCAGGTTCAGGAAGGCAAAATCTGAATGAAAAAGCGACTCGGCTCTTGAGGGAACCGGGTCGCTTTCTTGTTGCCGGGGCTGATTATTGCAGTCCGCACCGGTCATTTTTGAGAAAAGCCATCAAGCCATTGGCCAGCCCTTGCGCCAGTTGGGCTTGATGGCCGGTCAGGACCTGGCGGTCATTGTAGAGAAAACCCAACTCGATAATGGCGGCCGGAGTCGTCTTGACGATCTCGCGAAAAGCATGATACTCGGTCATGTCGCGCGTGATCGAGTTTTCGTTAAACCCCAGGTTGTAGGACTGAACCTGGGCATCGTAATCGCGCCGGAGACAAGCCACCAGGCGATCATCCGCGACCGGCACATCGCTGGGCTCTGCATGCGCAATCTTGTAGCCGGTCGCCAGGGGATAGTCGGGCCCATGCACACAAGAATCGGAATGGATAGCGAGAAAGACCTGCGGCGCATAGTCTGGATGGTCGCGCTTGAGCCGGTCGTCAAATTCCTGCAACAGATCGACCCGAAACCCGCCGGTGCGTAACAACGCCACGACCTTTTCGGCCACCCCCTTGTTCACATCAACCTCACGCAGGCCATCCTCACAAACCGCGCCGGTGTCGGGAACCACGCCGGGTGGGGGATTATCACCCGACCAATGCCCTGCGAGGATGGCGATTTCAGGCGGCAGTGGAATCGGCGTCCGAGTCGGGGGCGGCAAAAGCGTTAGGGTTGGGCTTGGGGGCGGTTCCACGCCGACAACGGGGAACGGGCCAACAGGGGGCTGCATTCTGGGCGCGGTGGGCCCGGGGTGATAGAATAGGACAACCAGCGTGACAACGGCCATCGCCCCAAGCGTCCCGTAAAGGGACCACCGCTTGAGCCTTTCAATGACCCAGGTCCGAACCGGCAGGGGGTCCACCCTCACCTGGGACTCGGATTCCATTCTTCCCGTTGCGCGCCGGTGTGCGCTCTTACGTGACGATGATTCCGACATGAGGGTTCTCACACCCTATCACCCGGAGGAAATACGACCTCAACGCAGCACGCGGGCATCGCCCACGCGCCGGGTCACACGTTTTTGGTCGAGATATTCCAGAAAACCGATTGCATACTTGCGACTGGTGTCAAATTGATCGCGCAGTTCGGCGGCCGTCACCTGGCCGTGCTCTTGAATCGCCTGCACCACCCAATTCATCATCGCGCGTTCCGTTTCAGGTGTCAAGAGAACCTGCTCATTGATTCGCACCAATTGCCCCTGCTCGACGAGCGCATTCAGCGCCTCTGCCCCGACCGCCGCCTCGGCTGCGACCAACGGGGGCGGGGCATAGGGGGTGCGCCCGAATTGGGAAAGGAGCATCTTGACCTTGCCAGCCAGCGCCCCCTCAAAACGCACCTGGTGGTCCGGACGCCATACACCCTTTTCGCCGTATTCCAGTAGCCCTTCCGCGTGCGCCTGCTGCAACGCCGCCTCGAATACTTGCGGCGTGAGCGCCGAGCGGCTCTTGAACTCTTCGCGCGGCATGCCGGCCCGCAGCGGGAACTGGCCATGATAATCGGCGAGCAAGCGCACCAGCTCCTTCCCACGGCGCGCCCAACTACTCGACGTCATGAGAAATTCAGCCCGGTCTCCCTTGAGCCGCAACAGGTCGCCTGATTGCACCAGTTCCTGAATAGCGGAGATCGTCGTCGGCTCATCCAATCCCAACGGCCTGGCGAGCTGATGCGCTTCGAGCGGCCCGTGCATTTCGACATATTGGAGGACCAACTCGGGCGGAGTCCCCTGCTCGGCGCGCGCCAACTGGGCAATAATCTCGGGACGTCCCCGGCGATGACGGGCTTGCGGGTGCGGGTCAACCACCGTTCCTCCACCAACCGTAAGACTGGGCGAGGGATAACGCAAGATAAAGCGGTCCCCCTTGGCGATGACAATGGGCGCGGCCAGGACCAGTTGCGCCCATCCGCTCGCGCCCGGCCTGAGCTCATCCCCATCCAAAAGCCGGACTCGGACCTCAACCTGGGAGGCAAATGCAAAGAGCTCTAGCTCCTGGTTGTGCGCCAACGGGCGCGGCGTGGATTCCAGCCACTCGATATGCGCGTCGAGCATCCCGGTGGGCCGATAGGTCCCTGGCAGAATGACCACATCGCCGCGAGATAATTGCTCGGTTGCCACACCCGCCAGATTGAGCGCGACCCGTCCGCCCGGCGCGGCGCGGGTCAATTTTTCCTTGTGCGTTTGAATGCCGCGCACGCGCGCTTCAAGCCCGGCCGGCGCAATCTCGACCTCGTCGCCGATGCCGAGACTCCCATCGCCCAGCGTGCCGGTAACGACGGTCCCAAAGCCGGCAATGCTAAAGACGCGATCTATCGGCAGGCGCGGTCGCTTGCGGTCCGATTTCTCGGCAACCCGGCTCAAGACGCGGTCGAGCTCGCGCTTGAGATCATCCAGTCCCTGCCCGGTTCGCGCCGAGACGGGGAGGATAGACACGCCTTCCAACACAGTCCCCTTGAGCGCGTTCTCGACCTCCCCCCGAACCAGGTCAATCCATCCCGGCTCGGTTGCCAGGTCGGCTTTGGTCAACGCGACGACGCCTCCTTTGACCCGGAGCAGATCGAGGATGGCAAGGTGCTCGCGCGTCTGGGGCATGATCCCTTCGTCGGCGGCCACGACCAGCATGGCCGCGTCAATGCCGCCGACGCCGGCGAGCATGTTCTTGATGAACGCCTCATGTCCCGGCACATCGACCAGGCTCACCATTTCACCACTCGGCAGCGCAAGCCACGCAAAGCCGAGGTCGATGGTCATTTCGCGCTCTTGTTCTTCTTTGAGCCGGTCCGGATTGATGCCGGTGAGCGCGGTCACCAGAGTAGATTTACCGTGGTCCACATGCCCGGCGGTTCCGATCACTCGCATTTAGAATTCCAAAATTCAAAATTCAAAATTCGGAATCCACATGCGGATTCCGAATTTTGATTTCTACGTCTCCGGCCCTTTAGGTGGGGCGGGGCGCTTGACCTTGGCAGTGGACTGCGCCGTCTCAACCCGCTTGATGAGGTCGCTGGACATTTGGTCATAGCGCATATTTTCGGCGCGCTGCCATTCAACCCCCATGCGAACCACGTCGGCCAGAACTTCGAGCCAGCGCAAGCGGTCCGCCTCCATCCGCTCGCGAATCTCTCGGAACTGCTCACTCACCGCCGGCCGCCATTCTTCGAGCGGTTCGAAACGAGACGCCGCCGTCGCGAGCTTTTTCTGGAAATCATCTTTCCAGTATTCCCAGTCCTTGGTATTGGTCGAAAGGCGCTTGTCCATCTCAACCTTCATCGAACCAATCTCTGTGCGAGAAAACTCTTCGGTCAGTTTTTGCCGCTGGACGAGGCGCGGTTCGACCTGCTTGAGATCGCTCTCCAACTCCTTGAGGGTCGCCAGCGACGAGCGCACCTCTTTGGGAAGGTCGAGCATCGGAATGAGCTTGGAAACCCAGTCCTCCATCTCGCGCTTGGACACCTTCATCTGCTCGTTCCACTCGGTGATCTGCCGCGCGCGCATCTGGTCGGAGCGGCGCTGCGATTCAAGCGCGTCGGCCCGGTCCTGGCGCAAGCGCTCCGCCAATTGCTGAATTTCGGCGATCAATGCTCCGGTCCGCTTGACCCATTCTTCCGTAACCGACAAGCGCGCATTGAGCGACTCCTGGCGCTTGCTCAAATCCTCCAAGCCGCGGACCAGGGGAATCTGCCCATTCTCCAGTCGCCGAATGGCTTCGTGGTCTGGCGCAAACGGCCGCCACTGCTGGGATACTTCATCCATCTTGGCCGTCAGTTCCACGATGGCCTTATCCAGCCGTTCCCGCTCGCGCTGGCGCACCTTGAAGGCTTCGTCCTCTCGCTGTTGAATGCGCTGATTGAACTGCTCAAAGAGGAGCGTCACCTCGGTCTTGACCTGGCCCAACGCCTGCTCGATCTGAGAATAGCGCAGTGATTGGCTCTGCAGGCGCGCCAGCCGTTCCTCCAAATCCTGGATGCTGCGCGATAGACCATTAATGGACGTCAGGTGCTGGTCAAGCTGGCTGGTTAAATCGGCTATGGTCGCCTTGTCCCGGCGGTGTTCTTCATCCAGCCAGGATAGTAACTGGGTATTCTGATCGAGACTCATCGTACCTCCAAACTCTGGGACAGCAGGCACAGGGCCCGGCAATTGAGCATCGCGCGTGCGGGATGCGGGCGCATTATACACCACCGGTACCTACTCGCCAAAGCGGGACGGGTTATGTATAATGTTCCCCTATCACCTTTTGCCACAAGGGGCCTATCGTGACCAACCGCGCACAACTGATCGCCGAAAACCTCGCGCCACATCTCTCACCCAACCAGACCTTGCTCGAAATCGGGGCCGGCAAAGGGCATGTCGCCCAGGCCCTGCGCGAGGCCGCGTCCGTCGAGATGCACCTCGTCGACGTGGTAGATTATAATGAGACTGCCCTGCCGCTCCGGGTCTACGACGGCGCGCGGCTCCCCTTTGCAGACCGCACATTCGATTACAGCCTGCTCATCTTTGTCCTGCACCACACGCCCGATCCCCTTGTCGTCCTGCGCGAGGCGCTACGCGTCTCACGCGGCGGCGTCCTCATCGTCGAAAACCACGTCCCCGGGTGGGCTCGCCAGCAGATCACCCGCTTGATCGACTCGATCCCCCACTGGCAGCACGGCGTCCCCATCTGCTATCGCGCCCAGACAATGACCGCCTGGGAACAGACATTTCAACAACTCCCGACCCGCGTGCAGCGCCTCGGCCGTTTTAACATGGGCGCGTTCTGGGATAATTTCGTAGTGCGGGTGGAAGGGGCCGAAGGGGAAACAGGCAGACAGGAAGACAGGTAGACAGGTGGCTCCATGTCTCTCTGTCTCCTCGTGCCCTCGTCTACTTGGCCTCTTCTTCTCCCCGCCACACCTTACTCATTGCAGCGAGCGAGACATCATAGCGATACGGGATGTTCATGTGCCCGTCGTCAAACTCTTGATATTGATAGGGAATCCCTTTACGGTCGAGCCGCGCACACAGCGTGCGGGCGCCGAACTGCAGATTGAACTCGTCCCGCGTGCCGCAATCGAGATAGAGCAGGCGGAACCGCCGCAGGGCGTCGCCATATTGATCCAGCAGGTCGATCGGGTCCCACTCTTTCCAGCGCGCCCACACCTCCGGCTTCCACTCGCCTGTGTATTCGTCAAACGGCAGGTCAAAGCCGTAGGGCGATTGCGGATTGGGCGCATAGCAAGCGGCCATGGCGGCGGCGTTGAGGATGGCATGTGCATCGCTTTCCCTGGGATGCATCGTCGGGAAATCTTGAAGGAATTTTCCCAGCCCGCCGAATTTCTTGATCGAGCGAAGGTATTTGATAAAATCCGGGCCATAGCACAGCTCGAAATACGTATCGCCACTGTGGCAAGCCATCAAGTCAAAGACGTCGGGATGGCGCATGGCGAGGATGAGGCTGCCATAACCACCCGAGCTCTTGCCCATCACCGCACGGAACAGCCGGTCGGGAACCGTGCGAAAGGTCCTGTCCACCCACGGCACCAACTCCTGGATCACGTGATCCTCATAGCGGCCAGTCGCCGATGAATTGAGATACTGGCTCCCCCCGTAGCGCGTAAAACAATCGGGCATCACCATGATGAGCGGCAGGATCGCCTTGCTCTCGATAAGGCGGTCGAGACGCTGCTGAATGTTCTCGTCCCACGCCGACTCATTCAGCAGCATCGTGCCCCGACCGGTAAAACCGGTGAGCATAAAAACCACCGGATAAGTCTGTTTGCCCTCATCATAACCGGGCGGCAGATAGACCGCCACCCGGCGCGCGGCCGGATCCCCCAGTGGATTTCCTTGCAAGACCTCGCTGGTGAATGTTTCCATGTGAATGCGACTCGCTGGCATCTCTCCTCCTGTAGTAGACCCGAAGGGTTTCCAAAAACCCTCCGGGGCTGAGCGCTTATTTTCCCTTGGCCTTTTTCTGCAACTCGAACAGCTTGTTGAGCGCCTCGATGGGCGAGAGCGCCATCACATCCAGCCGGGACAGATCCTGCCGCAGATCGTCGTCGGGAGAAAAGAGCCGCAGTTGAATCGGCTGTGACAATTCGTCCCCGGCGCGGCGCTTGTCATCCCCCCCGTTCTCCAGTTCCTGGAGGATCTCTTGGGCGCGTGATACGACCGGGCGCGGCACCCCCGCCAGTTGCGCGACGTGAATCCCGTACGATTTGTCCGCGCCGCCGCGCACAATCTTGTGCATGAACACCACGTGGTCCCCCTGCTCGACCACCGCGACGTTATAGTTCCGCACCTTGGGCAGGTAACTCTCCAATTCTGTCAGCTCGTGATAGTGCGTGGCAAAGAGCGTCTTGGCCCCGAGTCGCGGGTGATTGTGGATGTACTCGACCACCGCCCGCGCGATGGCAATGCCGTCATAGGTGCTCGTCCCCCGCCCAATCTCGTCGAGGACGATGAGGCTGCGCACGGTGCCGTGATTGAGAATATTCGCCGTCTCGACCATCTCCACCATAAAGGTGGACTGCCCCGCGCTGATCGCATCCTCTGCCCCGATCCGCGTAAAGATGCGGTCGACGACCCCAATGTGCGCCGCCTGCGCCGGCACAAAGCTCCCGATCTGCGCCATCAGCACAATCAACGCCACCTGCCGCAAAAAGGTGCTCTTGCCGCTCATGTTCGGACCGGTGATGATGTGAATCTGCTCCTGCGCCGAGAGGTTGCAATCGTTCGGCACGAACGGCGCGTCCTTGAGCGCCAGCTCGACCACCGGATGCCGCCCCGCGCGAATATCCAGCACATCCCCTTCGTCCAGGACCGGCCGCACATAACGATCGCGCATCGCCACCTCGGCCAGCGTCGCATATACGTCAAGCTCGGCCAGCGCGTGCGCGGTTTTCAAGATCCGCGGGGCATAGTTCGCCACCTCGCCGCAGAGAGAGCGAAACAGCGCTCCTTCCAATTCGCCGATCCGCTCCTCGGCGTTCAGGATGAGCGACTCGTACTCTTTGAGCTCCGGGGTGATAAAACGCTCGGCGTTCGCCAGCGTCTGCTTGCGGATATAGCCTTCCTTGGGTAACTGTGGCAGGTTCGACGTCGTGACCTCGATATAATAGCCAAAGACCCTGTTATATCCCACCTTGAGAGACTTGATCCCCGTTCGCTCACGCTCGGTCCGTTCCAGCGCGGCCACCCAGTCCTTTGCATTCCGGGAGGCCGACATCACCGAGTCCAGTTCCGCCGAATAGCCGGGCGCAATCACTCCCCCATTCGCCAGGTTCGCCGGCGGGTCCTCCACCAGCGCGCGCCCGATGAGCCGGCTCACCTCTGGACACGGATCGAGCCCCTGCGCCAGATCTAATCCCTCCAGCTCCGACTTGAGCGCCGGCACGCTCTCCAGGCTCCCACACAGCGCCCGCAAATCGCGCGGCGTCGCAATCCCCTGCACTACCCGGTTCGCCAGCCGCTCCACATCGCCCACCGGCTTGAGCATGGCCCGCACCCGCTCCCGCCGCGTTGTATCCTGGTAAAATCGCTCTACGCGATCAAGCCGCGCATTGAGCGCCTGGGCGTCGCGCAGCGGCTGCATCAGCCAATGCCGCAAGAGACGCCCCCCCATCGGCGTCCGCGTCTCGTCCAGCACGCCGAGGAGCGAGCCTTTCGTCGTCCCCCCACGGAGGCTCCCCATCAACTCCAGGTTCCGCCGCGTCGGCGGATCGAGGGCCATGAACTGGTCATTCGAATAGAGCCGGATGCTGCGCAGTTGCGCCAGCGCCCCCTTCTGGTTCTCGCGCAAATAGCGAATAATCGCTGCGGCCGCCCTCGGCGCAACCCGCATCCCGCTCAGCCCGAACCCATCCAGCGACGCCGTCTCGAAGTGCTCCAACAACGTCTGTCGCGCCGCCTCCAGGTCAACGTAAGGCACATGCGAGGTCGGATACGCAAGCTGCGCCCGGTCTCCGGACCCCGAATCCCCATGCAGGGAGAACTGCGTGTCCCGGGGGTGTCTCCCCGCCGCCATCACCAGCACTTCCGCCGGGTGCAGCCGGTCCAGCTCGTTCCGCACCTCGCGCGTGTCCAGCTCCGTCACCGCGAACTCGCCCGTCGTAATATCGGCGAACGCAATCGCCGCCCGCGCTTCCTCGACGCACACCGCTACGAGATAGTTATTCGCCTTGTCCTGCAACAGGGCCGGCTCGACCACCGTGCCTGGCGTCACCACCCGGGTGACCTCACGATTCATCAACCCTTTGACCGACTCTTCGGTCATCTGCTCGACAATCGCCACTTTGTGCCCGGCCGCGATCAACCGCGCCATATACGTCTCGACCGCGTGATACGGCACGCCGGCGAGCGGCACCCGCTGCCCCAGCCCCATATCGCGCCCGGTGAGCACGATATTGCAGACCTCGGACACGATTTTCGCGTCGTCGTCGAATGTCTCGTAAAAATCCCCGAGCCTGAACAGGACGATGACATCGGGGAACTGTTTCTTGATGCGCAGATATTGCTGACGAACGGGAGTGGTCATGCGAGGAATTATAGGGGAGAGTAAGACGGTGTCAACCTGACACTCTCCGACAATAAAACAGCCAGCCTGGCAGGACCGACTTGTTGCGACCTTTAAGGCTGGCCTGAACGGTAGCAAGAAACCGGCAAGAATGCTTTTCTAGAACGGTGCGTGCGCGGGCACTGGGTCTTCGGGCCGGCCCGCTTCCTGAAGGACCTTCTCTACGGATGTAAGTGTTTGGCCTTTTACCATGCTCTTCTTGATTTTCTTGAGTGCCTTGGCGGCAGATTCCGACGCGCCTTGTTGGAACAGTCCTCCGTCCTTTTCACATTCCATCTGCAGCGCCTCATTCCATGCCCCGAGCGGCAGCATGCGCTTGGTGGTCTCCCAACTTGTTTCTGCCGATTGCGGGAAGCGGCCCTTGATTGCTTCAACCGATGGCGGATCGCGACCATCCAGAAGGTCCTGAAGCGCCTGCCGAGCCATCTGTGCCGTCTCTGCCGAGTATTGGACGCCTTTATGACCGCCGGCGCGCAGCATATTCGCATCGCCATAGATGGTTCCTACGTCATCACCGTTTCCCGCATAAACGCGCAGCCCTTCGACGCAAAATTTGTTGTGCAAATAGTTGGTTATCTTTTGCACGTACGGCTGGTCGAGGAACTTGGCGAACGCGACGTAGCTAAACTCTCGCGCTTGCTGCTTGTAACTTGCAGTCGTCGTCCTGGCGTGATAAGTGGCCTTACTGCCTGCCCCTTGTCTTATGGCCTCGATGTGTGCCTGCTCAAGCGTGTATACCGTTTCCTTCTCGCCCTGGCCCCGCAGATTCTCGAATTTGTTCCTTATTCCTGCGGTTTGTACGCTTCGCTGCTCTTTCGCCGCAATACCGAGGAGGACCAGCTTCTTTAAAAGCTCTTTTGCTCCGCGAGGATCATTCCGGGCCTCTGGCGTATCCTCAGAGGATGCAACTTGAACCGCGGTCACGGTTTGGAAAGACTTGTTTTCTTGTGCTTTTTTCCGCCACCACATGAGCAGCATCACTTCTGGTCGTACCTCCAGGCCGACGGTTCGTGTGCGCTGTTTGAGAGAACCACCCACATCCTCCATTTCTTGCGGATTTGAGATCAGGGGCTGCTCGACCAGGGTCGAGATCATGGCCCATTCCCCTTGCTTCATGCTGGGCTTGTACTGTCTGCCCGGGCCGTTTAACCAACCGACGAACCACTGCATGATCTTGGTCTTGTCGATCAAATGCCCGGACGCAAAAGCATCCTGCAGAAAATGATCGCCGAATCCAGCGTTCAATTTGGCCTCATTCCAAAGGTCGAGCGCATGGGCTTCCAAGTCGTCGGCATACTTTTTTGTGAGGCGCGGATCGCTCGGCTCGACGAACCCCTTCTCCGTTCTCTCGCGCGGACTCCGCGCCGCGAGCACTTTGTTGCGCTCCGCCCGCGTGTCGAGCGCGTTCTTGCGCGCCTCCCGCGCCTCGAGCGCTTTGGCGCGCGCCGCCCGGTGGTATTTCTCCCACGCCTTCCAGGTCTCGGGCGCAAAGTGACAGGCATTGCGCATCAGCGCGGCGTTGGCCGATTCTTCCAGCTCCCCTGAACTCGCTGTGGCCTTTTGATACTCTCGTTGTGCAAGGACCCCGCCAAGCGGTCCACTTTTAGAGTCTTTGCCGGTGAATCCGATCGCGCCGGTAAAAGATTTCCCGGTACTCCCCGTCCCAACAACTTTTTTAGCTTCGGCCGGCAGCTCTTTTCCTCTGTCCTTGTGAAATTGTGTGCCCCCGATTTCTTGGTAGAGCCCTCGCAGTACGAGGTATACGCGCTCCCGCACCCCTTGCAGCATGCCAACCACAACCTTTTTATCGGCGTTTTGTAGGTCTTGAAGATTGCCGAACATGTCGGCGAGCGTATTCATTTCGCCATATGTGCAAACCACCGCCCCGTCCCTGGTGGGAATCTTGATAAAATCGGTCTGCCACTCTTTGCTCTGCTCAGCCTCGAGTTCTGGTTTGTCATTGAAGACTGCCAGACGCCCCAGCTCTTGCTCGATCAGGTGAAGCACCTCTCCGCGGCGGGCCTCCTCCACCCTGCCCCTCCCGCTTTTCGCATTTGCCACTTGCTCACGAATCATTGGGATCGAGGCGAGCTCCTTGGCGGAGAGGGAGCCTAACAGATAGTGCTCATGCGTCGAATGGCGTTGAAGGTGGGGTGTCCCGCTCAATTGCACCTGTATGGCCGATGCATGGGAGCTCATCACCTGGTCCGCTACGCGATCCGCTTCTTGCTCAAAATGGTCATGCGCTGCGCCGACGGTTAGCTTGCGCTGGATGAGGCGCGATACGGCGCGGTTGCCGACCGTGCGCTGGAGCGCGAGAAGATTGGATGGCGTCAAGACGCGCGGGTCGGCCTTGGTACCGCGTGAAATGACCGGTGGGATAGTTTGCTCGACCACCAGGTCCTCTCGTCGGGGCGCTGCTTTCTTTGAATGCGCCGCCGTGCTCTGCTTGTGATCTGGAGCGGAAGTGTGGCGTTGGTCTGACGTATCTCCTCCAATCCGTCTAGGCGGGACGGTCTCTACATCCTATCCAATTCGTCAAGCTCTTCAGCTCGAGCAAGGAGGAATGAGGCAATAAAGGGCGAAAACGACCCGAGGGGCCTGCCCTGCCAGGGGGAGTGGAGCGCGGAAAAAGGGTGAGCAGACCGGGCGAGTAATTGCGAGCGTTTCGCATTAATCGTGGTCATTATAGCAGAAACGATCGATGGTGGTCAATACCTACGCCACAGCGGGGTGTGCGTCACAGTTTTGCATGGCTCGCCGTCCTTTCAAAGGACGGCTAAACAAGGTGAAAACTCGATAATTCGAGTTGCGGTCAATTTGACCGACTCTTCGGTCATCTGCTCGACAATCGCCACTTTGTGCCCGGCCGCGATCAACCGCGCCATATACGTCTCGACCGCGTGATACGGCACGCCGGCGAGCGGCACCCGCTTGCCCCAGCCCCATATCGCGCCCGGTCAGCACGATATTGCAGACCTCGGACACGATTTTAGCGTCGTCGTCAAACGTCTCGTAAAAATCGCCGAGCCGGAACAAGACGATCACATCGGGGAACTGTTTCTTGATGCGCAGATACTGCTGACGAACGGGAGTGGTCATGCGAGGAATTATAGGGGAGAGTATGCCGTTGTCAACCGGAGCGCAACATTGCTCGGCCCAAATGAGCGAATCAACTGTAGAAGCACCCTGCGCTATACTATAGATGTGGACAACTATGCGCGTCAGGATAACGGTCGCGATTCTCATTGTCTCTGCCCTGGTCGTGGGAGGCGCAATCACAGGACTGCCCCGCAGCAATCAGATGATTGCTCCTCCAATTGTGGGATTGATGGCTCAACCCAATGATACGGTCGTGAATCTGACATGGCCCCCCGCGCGCGCCTGTGCAGGGCAACCACCTCATAAAGACGCGCGTAGAAAGTAGGAATGTTTGCACTATTTCTCCAATAAGATACAGCGTGGTACTATATAGTAATTATAATACATTTATAGTATTGACTTACTTTTGTATTTATGTTATACTTTCTTCGCAAAGAGATTATAAGGGGTTAATTATGGAAACTTATGCAACCATAAAAGGTCAGATCGTTATCCCATCATCGGTACGGCGTAAGCTGGGAATCAAGGAGGGGACTCGCATCGAAATCGAAGTAGATGAAGAGGGGCAGCGCATCATTCTAACGCCGATCACACGCGAGTACATTCAAAGCCTGCGCGGCAAGTATAAGGGGAAAGGATTACTTAAAGCGTTGATGGCGGAGAAAAAGCGAGAGAGGGAAATGTAATGCCGCGCAAACCGAAGGTTATCGTGCTCGACACCTGGTCAATCATCGCTTATCTTGAGGATGAGCCGGCTGGTCAGCAAGTCGCAGAAATGCTCGCCGATGCACACGAAAATCAAATCTCGATGCTGATGAGTGTCGTGAATGCAGGCGAGGTATGGTACATTATTGCACGCGAGGTATCAGATGCAGAGGCCGATTCTAGCATCGCCGAGCTGCGGCACTTGGGTATCGAGTTTGTAGATGCAAACTGGAAACTGGCCCAAGAAGCCGGACGCTTCAAAGCCAAGAACAAGATGTCCTTTGCCGATTGCTTCGCAGCCGCGCTTGCTAAAGAGAACAAAGCCGACCTGGTAACAGGCGATCAAGAGTTCAAGCAAATTGACGGCGAAGTAAAGATTCACTGGTTATGAGTGGCAATCAAAACCACTTTGACCTCAGAGGGAAATTGCAATGACAGATTCGGAGATAAAGGAACTCTGCCTCTCCCTCATAAGAGCGGATACTGAACAAGAAGTAATCAGGCTTCTAAGCGACGCCCGTTATTGGGATGACCGCTCTTTATGGCAATTCTACGGAGGGTATGAGAATAACTTTAATACAATCGGGAACCAACAGAGTCGCCCAGACGCCGCGCTGATTGAAAAATTAGTAAACTCCGTTGATGCGCGTTTGATGAATGAGTGTCTGACCAGGGGAATTGACCCTGAAGGACCACAGGCTCCACAAACCACGCGACAAGCTGTTGGACAATTTTTTGATCCCGACATTGATTCAAATAGCGATCGCGCAGGGCGTATCAGTGAGTGGAGCAATGATAAGCGCAAAACGATTGCCGAAGGTATTACACTCACAGCAACTGGAGCACCGCCTCGTGAGGGCAAGCCTTGTTTCACTATCAGCGATTGTGGCGAAGGTCAGACACCGGCGAAGATGCCAGACACTTTTCTTTCTCTGACCGGGTCTAACAAGCTCCGGATTCCATTTGTACAGGGCAAGTTCAACATGGGCGGAACAGGGATCCTGAGATTCTGTGGGCGTCATAATCTTCAGCTAATCGTTAGCCGACGAAATCCCGACATCAAAAAGGGACATTTTAGTGATCCTACAGATGATCAATGGGGCTTTACAATTGTACGGCGTGAGGATCCAAAAGATGGACGGCGGAGTTCAGTCTATACTTATCTCGCCCCTATGCCGTCAGCATCTACATCCAAATGGGGAGGCGTACTGCGATTCTCCGCTGATAGCCTCCCCATTTTCCCCGAGGGCCGCGATCCATACGTGCGTGAATCTGAATGGGGAACTCTTGTAAAGCTTTATGAATACTCGGCATCAGGATACAGCAATACACACATCCTGCTCAGGGATGGATTGTTGAGCCGAATTGATATTCTCTTGCCGGACGTGGGCCTGCCCATCCGTCTCCACGAATGTCGGCCAAGCTTCCGTGGGCATGAAGGTAGTTTTGAAACTACATTGGCTGGATTGCGCGTTCGCTTAGAAGATGGCAAAGGTGACAATCTCGAAGAAGGTTTCCCTTCGTCATCTCCCCTCAGTGTAGAGGGCGAACAAATGAGGGCTACTATATATGCATTTAAAAAAGATAGAGCCGAAACTTATCGAAAAAATGAGGGAATCATCTTTACACTGAATGGGCAAACTCAGGGCAATCTCACCAAAGATTTCTTCACGCGAAAGAATGCCGGGCGTCTGAATTATATTGCGGATTCGATTTTGGTCATGGTTGATTGCTCGAAATTCAGCGGGCGGGCACGCGAAGATTTGTTCATCAATAGTCGTGACCGGCTCAGTGGCGGCGAGCTACGAAATAGCATCGAGCATGCCCTTGAAGAGCTACTGAAGAACCATTCAGGGTTACGCGCACTCAAGGAACGCCGTCGCCGTGAGGAAATTGAGTCCAAGCTTGATAACTCAAAGCCCTTGGAGGAAGTACTTCAGTCGCTGCTTAAACAGTCACCTGTCCTAGCGGAGCTTTTCCTTCGAGGACAGAAACTATCCAATCCCTTCAAGACGATAAAAGTGCAAAGCGAAGAGAAAGTATTCGAAGGCAAACAGTATCCGACCTATTTCAAATTTAAGGATAAGGAATACGGCATAGAATTACATCGTGACTCCCCCATCAACAAGCGTAGTCGTATTATCTTTGAAACTGATGCCATTAGTGATTACTTTGAAAGGGAGGCGAATAGAGGAGATTTTTCTCTTTACATGCAGGATGGCACTACGCGCGCAGATGTGGCAAATTACGTTGGCCCCAACTTGCATAATGGTATGGCAACTCTGACTCTTCAATTGCCCGATACATGCCATGTGGGGGATGTTTTGCGCTTCACTGCCATCGTTACTGATCGTTCGCGAGTCGATCCTTTCGAAAATGTTTTTACCATCACTGTGAAACAAGCCACTGAGGAAGATAGTGTGGGTCAGCACGGGACGAAACGGCACCGAACGCCTACCAAAGAACATGGCAAAGATCGTGAGGTACCAGCAGGCATTTCTTTGCCACCAATCTCCGAGGTTTATGAGAAGGATTGGGGTAAAAAAAATCCACCGTTTGATCAGTACACCGCTTTACGGATACGGCCTTCAGATATAAATGGTGAGAATGGTGAAGAACAAGTTGTCTATGATTTCCACGTAAACATGGATAACTTCTACCTTAGAACTGAACTAAAATTAGGCGACCAAGAACCAGAGGTTAATAAGGCGCGATTTAAATACGCCCTAGTCCTCCTAGGGTTAGCTCTATTGCATGAAGAGCAACAGGAAAGAAAAGCGAAGCGCGAGGGAGAAGAATCTGATTCTGAGATGAACAATGAAACTGAGGAGAGGGATATCGAGAAGAAAAGCGAGCGTTTCAGTAGGGCGCTTGCACCTTTCTTGCTTCCTATGATTAACTCGCTTGGTTCGCTCGAGCTAGATAATATTCGCGTTCCAGATAGCTCAGGTGAGGATACATAAATGCGAGGACTCGAAAGGGATCATCTCAGCTTATGAAAAAGCACGACCTCCTTGCTAGCTGCGGTTTCCCCCATTTGACTCGCATACCATTTCCGATTGGGAACACCTCGCCAGATTCGGCCATCGGTCGAATTCGATAGCTTAGGGAGCTTGACTTCTTGAAATCCGCCATCGGTCATCATTGAAAGATACTTTGACAGTTGCCATGTAGGATCGGTAAACGCAACCATTTGTACAACAATGGTCTTATCACTTGCGACTTTAGCCAATGAAGCGAATGCAGCGCGAGTTTGTTCGAAATAGTCTACTAGCCCCTGCTGCTTTCGATCTCCAAGTGTGTAGAAACTCGCGCCATCACCATCCAAACAATCAGCTATCCAATACGGTGCCGGAGTTTCCCTCCGTCCCTGTATTTGCCAACGATGATAAAGAACGTGAATCCCCGGATAAGGCGGCGATGTAAGTATCAGTTTAGGCGAGGGCAATTTGCTTATAGTATCATCCGTCTCAATGCCAATGACTGATCGGTGTAGGCAAAAAACAGGTAAAGGATGAGATTGTTTATGAAACGAGCCCACATTAATTACATTTTCCGCATATTCCCTAGCATCATTGATCATTTCATCCAAGGTCTGGAGAAAATGTCTACGAAATTCACCCGCGGAAGGAATATCACTTCGGCAATCTAATGCCCATTGCGCAGTTTTAAGTAATACACCACGTACGAAATCTTTTTGCAAATCATTTGGCAGATCATCTAGCTGGGCAAGAACCAATTCGATAATCTTACGGGTGGGCCAGGTTAGCTTGGTGTTGATATTACGCTGATATCCAAGTTCTATCCATTCAGTTGCCCTAACAGGTAAAGCTCGCAAGTTTAAATCTTCAACTATGGTATTAGCCCATCTACGTACATTTGATAGATCTTCATCCGAGAATAGAGTCGTCTTCATCTTTGAAATGAAGACTGCTAGGCTATTGGTATCCACTCCTATAGCCATTCGACCAAGGGCACGCGCTTCAACAAGAGTAGTACCTCCACCCATAAAAGGGTCTAGGATCACATCCCCTGGGTTTGTAAATGATTTAATTATCGCTCTCACAAATAATGGCGAAAATCTAGCTGGATATCTATAAAAGCCGTGTGTATATCCTGTAACCTGCTCCCGGCTATGAATAGCTTCGATGAGTTCCTCTACTTCGCGCGGGCTCATTCTATGGCCTCCCACTTGCAATATCCCAAGCAACTACAAGTCTTATCTGTTGACAATACTATAAACCTAATTAGCTTGCACTGTCAAGCATTGGGGAAAGATTTTTACTAACTTTTTACAGGCAATAGCCCCAATTCCTGGCTATTTCATATATTGCGCGCCTCCAGTTCCCGCGCGGTCGCAATATCCATCGCGTTCGTCCCCAACGTCAACACGCTGGCCGAGGCGAGCGCCGTGATCCATCTCAATGCGTTGAGGGGCACTCGCCCGCCGCAATCAACCGCGCCATATATGTCTCGACCGCGTGATACGGCACGCCGGCAAGCGGCACCCGCTGCCCCAGCCCCATATCGCGCCCGGTCAGCACGATATTGCAGACCTCGGACACGATTTTCGCGTCGTCGTCGAATGTCTCGTAAAAATCGCCGAGCCGGAACAGGACGATCACATCGGGGAACTACTTTTTGATGCGTAGATACTGCTGGCGGACGGGAGTGGTCATAGAAGAGAATTAGATTCGCTTTATGCACGGATAGCGAATGGTGGAAATCATTAGACGGCAGTCGTGTCTGACCGCAGCCCGTTGACGACCTGCTGCCTGATCCGCTCCAGGAGCGCCAGCCCAACAATGAGTTGAATGAGAGCTCCGATACCGAACACCCAATGCCAGGGACGCAGACCGGGGAATATGAGGAGCAACACATAAGCAGCCAAAAGCGTGGCGACATTGCTCAAGAGGTACATCCCTACCAGATGCATCGAGCGGCCAAACTGTTCGGCAACCGGACGAACATCAGGCGCATAGAGGCTGCGCTTGATCTGAGAGCTCACATATTCGGCGATGCCCACGCCAGAACCGCCGGCAAAGGCGGCGACGAGATACCATAAGGGAAGCGCGTTAGGAAATTGAAGCAGCGTAAAAAGCAGGAATTGCGCCACGCCATTGATGAGCGGCAGCGTGTGATCGGGCCAGCTTGGCTCGAAGGAAGCGATATTCGTGATCATGGTCAATGCGCCGTACGCAAAGATCATAATTCAGGTTGCAGTTCACCCTCATCAGGGTTACAATATTCCTATTCTCCGCTTACCGCCCAGAGCAATCGCAAAGGGGGGCGACCGCTATGGATGGATGGCAAAGACTCGTTCAGGATCACGGACGGCTCATCGGCGAAGGTCACTATCCACTCCCTGCCTATTCAGAATTCATGCCGCCGCCGCGCCTCGGCCTTTATCCTTATCGCGGCGAGATCGATCACGCGCTCTTTTCAGAAAAGGACCTCTATGGTTGGCAGGTGCCCGAGATCGAAGAGGAATATGAACTCGTACCGGGCCTACAGCAGATCGCCAAACAGATGTTGGAGCATGTCCTCCAGCTCGGGCGCGTCGTGCATGCGCATCCCATGGCGGGACACCTGGGACGAAACCTCAAGGACAATCCCTATTGGCCGCCGGACCTCGCCGCCCGCGCCGCGAGCCTCATGCACGAGCGCCATGTCGTACTGCTGCCGCTTGTATTTTCGAAAACGCAGGATGATTTAGGGCGCGTGCGCTGGACGTTTTTCGGCAGTAGTGAGCAAGGGCCGGAACGCGCCTTTTGGTCCAGCTTTTATTTCGCGCCAGGGAAGGAACGGCCCGCACGCGAAGGCATCTCTTTCCTCGTGCGCCTCCTCTCTGAGGTCTTTGGCGAGCAGGTCGGCAACGCCGCCGACCTCGATCAGATTGGGTTCCGCCTGCTGCCGACGCGACCGAATGAACAATTTCCGTACTGGACCGCAACGACGCTCCCGACATGGACGCAGCGCTTTTTGATCGACGAGCACGCCGCGTTCGACTGGGTACGGTATTTATTGACCTTTCGCCCGTTTTCGGATTTGCCGGCCCCCGTCCGCGAAAAATATCTCGCCGGCGCGCTCTCCATCATTCCATTTCCAGGCAGTCTCGTTTTTTGGGGCATGCCGAACTATATTCACCTCCAGCGCCAACTGCCGTTAGCGCTGCAATTGCCGCTTTTGCGGCTCGCCGCACGGCATGACGCCGCCAGCGGGGTGCGCGTGCCGCAATCGGGTTGGCTGCACGAGCCGCGCCGCGACTCGCCGCTCGTCGAGATCGAAGAGGCGCTGTTGCTCAACACCTACAAACGTACGAATCGTTGGCAGCGTATCCCCCGCTCTGCCGATCCTGCTTTTGAGAGCACGCGCGAAGACAAAGTGACGCGCGTGCTCTTTAGCGCCGCCCTGGAGGCCATCGGACTGTACGATAAACCGATGGCGCGAAATGCCCAAATCTGGACGCGTGAGCTCGACCTGCTCTTGAATGGGCCAATAGCCAGCCGCGCTGAAATAGAACGGGCGGCCGCCGGCGTGCTGGCGGGTGGTGCCTTTCGCTATCGTTTCCTATTCCCCGCGATGCGCGTAGGTCGCTATGAAGTCTACTGGCACCGGCCGCTCGTCGCGTATCGTTCGCCCGAGCGCCCAGAAGCGCAGGTCCTACGTGACGCGCCGCTTGGCTACCTGACCGCCTATCCTTTTGATGCGCCGGACCCGGCGCAGGCGGTCGAGTTGTGGCCGCGCCTCTTGCGGCGCGGCCCGTACCTTTCTGCGCTAGAGCAATTTGCAGACTCGCGGGAGCGTTATCAGCACGAAACGCCCCTCAATCTCGTTACACTGCTCGACATTCATCAACTTTTGGGCGGCAGTCGATTGCCGCGCAGTTTCGCACAAGCCTTGATTCGCCGTGCCAAGCACAAGACCTGGGATCAATGGCTCGCCTCATTGCAGGAAAAAGCAGACGACCCCAAAGCGGCGCGACGAATGCAAGCCAATTTACGCAAAATCCTAGAGCCGGCAGGCCGCAAATCTGTTTTGCCCCCAGCTCTGACCTACGATCAGACCGCGACGCGCGAATTTGAGGTACGCTTCTGGAATGACATCGCCTTTTTGTCGAATGGGAGATACAGCAACAAAGACAATGCGGACATCGTGCAGGACGAGGTGACGCTCAAGCGCCTCACCCATCATGAACGTCAACTTGGCCCGTTGGGTGATTATCTGATCCGTCGGCATCAAGAAGCCATTGTCGACGCGGGGATGGAAGGAAGAGCGGTTGTCGGCGAACTGCCATTTCACTGGCGCACCGATTTCGATTATTCGCCCTTTGGCGGCTGGAAGGGCAATCAAACGGGCAGGGAATACGAGCGCAATCTGCTGGTGATGATTCCAGGCCGGAACCGGCGCGAAGCAGTAATCATGGCAGACCATTATGACACCGCGTACATGGAAGATGTTTTTGACACTGCGCGCGGCGGTTCGGGCGCGCGGCTGGCAGCGCCGGGCGCGGATGACAATGCTTCGGCGACAACCACCTTGCTTCAGGCTGCGCCCATCTTTATGAGAATGGCCCGGGCGGGCCAGCTCCTGCGCGATGTTTGGCTACTGCACCTCACGGGTGAGGAATTTCCATCGGATTGCATGGGGGCGCGGCATGTGTGTGAAGCGCTCGTCGAAAAGACATTGAAACTGCAAGTGCAGGCCGGGGAGTGGCGAGATTTGTCCGAGGTCAGAATAGCAGGCGTATTCGTGCTCGACATGATCGCGCACAACCGCGATGATGCCCGGAACATTTTTCAAATCTCGCCGGGCACGGGCGCGCAATCGCTGCAGCTCGCGTGCCAAGCGCATCTCGCCAACTTGATTTGGAATGCCCAAACGGCTAAATGGAACCGCCGCGTCCCGCGGCGGGGCGCCTCACGCGGCCGGCGCAGCCGCAATGGGAAAACCATTCCCAGGCTCGCGCGTCATCCGGTGTTGGACGGCCAGGTTCGGACGTTCGACGATCCACAGAGTTCGCTCTACAATACGGACGGCATCGTCTTTTCAGATGCCGGTGTGCCGGTCGTCCTCTTTATGGAGAACTATGACCTCGGCCGGACCGGCTATCACGATTCAAAAGATACGCTGGTGAATATTGACCTTGACTACGGGGCGGCCCTCTCCGCGATTGCCATCGAAACAGTGGCGCGCGTCGCCACACAAGCAAACTGAGCGATGGAGACGAAGAATCTCGTCAGCGAGAACGAGATTCTTCGCCATGCTCAGAATGACAGCGGAGAACTGAAAAGCCCTGGCAGGAATGTCCCCCCTGCGTTGCCAAATCCCGCCTGCACGCGTATAATCTCTTTACAAACTTCCCCCTGATTACTTACCTGGTCCGGTTTCCCTTGATCGTCACCTGCCATTCGACGACGAATTGAAGCGACAACCATGCCCTATTCCGAATCCGACACCCGCGCCAAGCTCATCGATCCCGCCATTCACACCCGCGGCTGGACCGAAGACCTGATCTGCCGCGAAGAATCCGCTCGCAGGGTGGAAGTGATCGACGGCAAACCGCGCCGCCGGGCCAGGGGCCGCGTCGATTACACCCTGCGGGTCAAGGTCAACCCCAACACCCAACCCGTCGCCCTCGCGCTGATCGAGGCCAAGGCCGAAAACCTGCCGCCTGCGCACGGCCTGGAGCAGGGCAAAGCCTACGCCGAGTGCAAGCGTCTCAATGTCTCGTTCGTCTTTTCCTCGAACGGCCATCTCTTTGTCGAATATGACCGCTTTACGGGACAGACGAGCGCGCCGCGTCCGCTGACCGAATTCCCGACTCCGGCCGAGTTACGAGCGCGCTACGAGGCGGGCATGGGGTTCAGCCTCGCCGGGAAGGACGCTCGCCCGCTCCTGGTCCCCTACCCGCTCGGCGAATCGAGCCGCCGCTATTACCAGGATGCCGCCATTCGCGCCGTCATGGAAAAGCTCGCCCGCGGCGAAAAACGCGCGCTCCTGTCGCTCGCCACCGGCGCGGGCAAAACCCGGATCGCCGTCAACCTGCTCAAGCGCATCGACGCGGCGAACCAACTCCGCAAGGCGCTGTTCATCTGTGACCGGGAAGAGCTTCGCTCCCAGGCGGCCGGCGCATTCCAGAACCTTTTCGGCGCGAATGCCGCCGTCGTCACCGGCAACAATCCGCAAAAGAACGCCCGCGTCCTGATCGCCACCTACCAGACGCTCGACGTGGATTCGGAAGAGGCGACCGCCAACTTTCTCAAGGACAACTATCCGGTCAACTATTTCTCTCATATCGTCATCGACGAATGTCACCGCTCCGCCTGGGGCAAATGGTCCGAGATCCTGGCCCGGAATCCCGATGCGGTCCAGATCGGCCTGACCGCCACCCCGCGCCAGTTGGTCATGACGGAAAAGACGAGAGAGGCCGAGGCCGACGCCAAAATCAGCGCCGACAACCTCCGCCACTTTGGCGAGCCGGTCTATGAATACGACATGAGCCAGGGGATCGAGGATGGCTACCTCGCGGCGTGCGAGATTCAAAAGAGCGAGGTGGACCTCGACCATACCGGCATCACCCTCGAAGACATTCTCGCGCGCCATCCGATCAACGCGGACACCGGCGAGCCGATCACGCGGGATGAACTGCAAGACCTCTATGCCAAGACCGATTACGAAGACCGCATTTTGCTCCCCGACCGCGTCCTCGCCATGACGCGCGACCTGTTCCAGCACCTGTTGGCGACCGGCGGCCCCGAGCAAAAGACGATCATTTTTTGTGTCCGCGACCGCCACGCCGACGATGTGGCGATTGCGCTGAACAACCTTTATAACGCGTGGTGCGCGGCGCACGGGCGCGAGATTTCCGATCACTATGCCTTTAAATGCACGGCGGCGAGCTCGGGCAACGATTACCTGGCCGACCTGCGCGGCGCGACCCGCTCCCACTTTGTAGCGACGACGGTCGATCTCTTGAGCACCGGCGTGGATGTGCCCTGCGTGCGCAACATCGTCTTTTTCAAATACGTGAAATCCCCGATCTCGTTCTATCAGATGGTGGGGCGCGGGACCCGCATCGACGAGGCGACGAACAAACTGATGTTCCGCATCTATGATTACACCGATGCGACACGCCTCTTTGGCGAAGAGTTCCACACAAAATTCGTCCGCCGTCCCCTCCACATCTCACACGAGCCACCGGTCGATCCTCCCCCGCCACTCCCGCCACCGCCGTCCCCCATTCAGGTCGAGGGGTTTGAGGTCCACGTCACCGACGCGGGCCAGTTTCTGCTGACGATGGTGGATGGCAAGGCCTTGCCGGTCACCGTTCAGGAATACAAAGAACGGCTCACGGCGCAGTTGTTGGCCGATGCCCCGACGCTCGACGCCTTTCGCGCCTCCTGGATTGACCCCGACCAACGCCAAGCCCTCATCATGCACCTGCCCGACGGCGGTCAGTCCGCCTCGTTGGTCCGCGCGCTGGACGAGATGACGGACTATGATCTCTACGACGTGCTCGCGAAACTGGCCTATGGCCTGAACCCGCGGACCCGGCTCGAACGCGTGGAAGCGTTCAATTACAAACATGCCGCCTGGCTTTATGGCTTGCCCCCGCAGACCGCCCAGACCCTCCGCGCCCTGGTCGCCCAGTTTGGCCGGGCCGGCACAGAGGGACTGGAAAACCGGCTCATTTTTCGCACCCCCGAGGTTATCCAGGCTGGCGGCCTCCCAGCGCTTCAGGCCATCGGCAACCCTTTCGACGTTCTGCGTGACGCCAAGCAAAGGATTTTCGCCGTATGAGCGAGATGGAGCGCCGCGCGCTGCCGGAGGGATGGCGGTGGGTGAGACTGGGAGAAGTAGCCCAAACCCCGCAGTACGGCTATACCGCATCGGCTACATACGAGGACACTGGCGTCAAGTTATTGCGCATTACTGATATTCAAAACAGCAGAGTCAATTGGGATACAGTCCCATATTGTGATATATCAACAGACGAGAGGGATAAATACCAGTTACGAGAAGGCGATATTCTTTTTGCTCGTACCGGAGCAACCACAGGCAAGAGTTTTTTGATTCAGGAAACTCCACCTGCTGTTTTTGCATCATATCTAATCCGTATTCGCCCTCACGTTGACCTGTTATTACCCGACTATTTATACACCTTCCTGCAGAGTGCGGAGTATTGGGATCAGGTTGATGCAGGAAAGCGCGGTGGGGCACAACCGAATATGAACGCAACGTTGCTCGCGGGAATCTTTGTGCCTCTCCCCCCCCTCCCCGAGCAACAGCGCATCGCCACCATTCTCACGCGTCAAATGGCCGCGGTGGACAAGGCGCGGGCGGCGATTGAGGAACAGCTTGCGCTGACAGCCGATTTGATCACTTCGTATCTTCGTCAATCTCTAGCCGCGCCCTCGATTAGCCGGGTCAAACTTGGCGAGGCTCTTGTCGAGGTAACATCCGGTGTGGGGTCAGGCTGGAATGAATATCCGGTGTATGGCGCAACCCGGTCGGGACTTGCCCTCGCAAAGGAAAAAGTTGGCAAACGCCCTGAGCGTTACAAGTTGGTCGATCCTTGCACGGTTTTCTATAACCCAATGCGTATCCTTCTCGGTTCGATTGCGCTCGTCGATGAGGGTCAAAAGCCCGGTATCACCAGTCCTGACTATGTTGTTTTCAAAGGGCGGGAGGGCGTCCTGCACTCGCGGTGGTTCTATTATTGGTTCCGGTCCCAATACGGAGTGAACTTTATCAAAACCCTTTCCCGCGGCGCAGTCCGAGAGCGTCTCTTGTTCAAGCGTTTGGCCGCCGCCGAGATTGATTTGCCGGAGTGGCAGGCGCAATTGGAAATCGTTGACAAGCTAAAAGCAATTGCGCGATTAAAACGGCATCTCTCGGATCAACTCGATCCGTTGGAAAAGCTTCCCGCGGCGCTGCTCCGCCGTGCGTTCAATGGAGAATTGTAACCGGGCGGGAGGCTGCCGATGAATCGAATGATTGGGGTAGCGAACGCGCAACGCGATAAAGCAACCGAATCAATTCGGTTGCTCAATAGGTGGAAATCCGATCAATCGGATTATGACGGACGGAATCGGTTTCTAACCGATTTCCACCGCTTGAGCCGCCGTAATTCATTGGGCGGCCACCCGGC
>JBAVQS010000238.1:0-4337 GCA_049694275.1 Anaerolineae bacterium
CGCAATACCAAGGAAGGATTCTCTGATCTCGCCATGGTTGTTGCCTGTGGGTTGCATAACTTGCGGATTCAGCAACGACCACAGCCATTGCTGCGATGAGCTTGATCGCTATTTCGGATAACGCCTAAGGAATACATCTTTGGCATGTTGTTCCTCAAGCGCACGTCGGACGTGTTTGACGAGAAACGCGCCAACCTGCGCAGGACATTCAGGCAAAACAACAAGAACCTGACGGATGCACAAATCGGCGAACTGCTGGAAACCAGGATTTCGTACGGCGATACGCTTTTCGTCCCGCCGCGGGCGCGCTGGCAC
Source organism: Anaerolineae bacterium (assembly GCA_049694275.1). Classification (GTDB taxonomy): domain Bacteria; phylum Chloroflexota; class Anaerolineae; order UBA4142; family SHND01; genus JBAVQS01. The sequence goes on from JBAVQS010000238.1 coordinate 316, forward strand.
ACCGGTTTTGTTGACGATAACGGCGAACCCCAGCCTGCGATCAAGAACCTGCAATCCGACATTGGCGATATGCTGGACAAGGCGCTCGCCGCGCTGGAAGACGCGAATGAGGTCCTGAGCGGCGTGCTCAAGCACATCAGCTTCAAAAAAGAGATTAACGACAAGCCCGTGCTCAGGGATACCGACCTGCGCCTGTTGATCGACCACTTTAATAATCCGCAGTTTGTGCTGGTCAACGACAATTTTGAGTTTCTCGATCTGCTGGGCGCGGCCTACGAATACCTCATCAAATACTTTGCCGACGTATCGGGCAAAAAGGGCGGGCAAAACTATACCCCCGCGAATGTCGTCACGCTCATGGTGCGACTGCTCAAGCCGGCGGCGGGGATGAGCATCTATGATCCGACGACCGGCTCGGCCGGGATGTTGATCCAGTCGAGCAATTATGTGAGCGAGCAGGGCGGGGATGGGAACAACCTGGAGTTGTACGGGCAAGAGAAAGACGGCACGGTCGTCGCAATCTCCAAGATGAACCTCATCCTGCACAACATCACCAACTCGCACATCGAGTTTGGCGATACGCTGTCAGAGCCGCTGAACGTGCAGGGTGGGATCCTGCGCCAGCATGATCGGGTGATTGCGAATCCCCCCTTTTCGCAAAATTACACCCGCATCAACCTCCAGCGCCCGGAACGGTTCAAGTACGGGTTCGCGCCCGAAACGGGCAAAAAAGCCGACTTGATGTTCGTCCAGCACATGCTGGCAAGTTTGAAAACAACGGGCCGGGGCGCGGTGGTCATGCCGCACGGCGTCCTCTTTCGCGGCGGGAAAGAGAAGGAAATTCGCAAAGGGATGCTGGCGGACAACGGCGGCGTGATCGAGGCGATTGTCAGCCTGCCGCCCAAATTGTTTTACGGGACGGGCATTCCTGCGGCCATCCTGGTCCTGAACAAGAACAAACCGGACCGGCTGCGCGACAAGGTGTTTTTTATCAATGCCGACGCCGAGTACGCCGAAGGCAAGAACCAGAATACGCTCCGCCCGGAAGACATCGAAAAGATTGACCACGTGCTGACGCATCTGGAAGAGGTGCCCAACTATTCGCGCCTCGTGGACCTTGCCGAGATTGAGCAGAACGATTGGAACCTGAACATTCGCCGCTACGTGGACAACACGCCCGAGCCGGAACCCGAGGACGTGCGTGCGCATCTCGTCGGCGGCGTGCCCAGGGCCGAAGTGAGGGCAAAGGCGGACCTGTGCAACAAGTTTGGCTTTGACCCCGCAACCGTGTTTCAGGATCGCGATGCGCGCTATTACGATTTCCGCCCCACGATGACGAGCCAGGATGCGCTCAGGTCCCATGTTGAGGCGGACGACAAGGTACAAGAAACGCTGGCCCGGATGCGGACAAAACTCGCCGCCTGGTGGCAAGAGGCGCAGCACGATTTTGCGCAACTTGCGCCAACACAGGACGCGCCAGCGGTAGAGGGCCAATCCAAAGAGAGCATGAGCGCGTATCTCACTCTCAGCGGCGCCCAACTGCCGGTCGTGCGGCGCGCGCTCGTCGAATCGCTCCAGACACGATTCGTCCCGCTCGGGTTGCTCGACCGCTTTCAGGTTGCGGGCGTGTTCGTCAACTGGTGGGAGGGCGTCAAATATGATCTCAAGACCATCATGCAGAACGGGTGGAGTCCGACGCTGATTCCCGACCCTTATCTGATCGAGACGTTTTTCCAGGCCGAGCAGACCGAGATCGAGAACCTGGAAGCGGGCATTGGCGAGCGGGAAGCGGCGCTGGATGAAGCGGTCCAAGCCGCCCAGTCTGTGCTGGAATACGAAGCCGAAGAGGGGGAGGAAGTATCGGCTGCTTTGGTCAAGAAACTGCTGGCCGACGCCGTCAAGGAGAGTGAAAACGAGGCTGAAGCGAGTCCCTATCAAGCGGCGCTGGCCACGATCAAGCAGGTCGAAGAGCGCATCAAAGAGTTGAAACGGACGCTCGCCGACAAGCGATTCGAGTTGGAACTCAAGCTCGAGCTGAAAAGGTTCGGTCCCGACGAGGTAACGGAGAACAACCGCCTCCTGCTGGAACAGGCCGAGAAGGAATGCGCCGAACTGGAAAGCGACAAGGAAGAGGTCAAGGGCGACAAGGAAAAGGAAAAGAAAAAGAGGCTGAACGCGCTCAAAGCCGACATCAAGAAACTAAACGGGCGTATCGCCGCGATTGAGCGGCTGACCGATAGCATTGGGGGCGTGATCACCAAAGCGGAGGCCAGGACGCTGATTCTCCGCAAGCATCACGACCTGGTGGCCGAGCAGTTGGAGCGGTACCTCAACGCGGAAAAGCGAGCGCTGATGCAGGCTTTTGAGAATTGGTGGGACAAATACGCGGTGGCGGCTGGAACGTTGGAAACGGAAGAGAAAAAGGTAATGAGCCAATTGAATGGCTCTCTGAAAAAACTCGCATACACATGAGCGTCAGAACAGATAATTCAGTACTTCCAGAGGGCTGGAGCAACAGAACCATTCAAGAACTCGGCCATATTTATTCCGGCTCGACGCCTTCCACTGAGATAGGCAATTATTGGGATGGTGACATTGTTTGGATTACACCAAACGATCTCAGCAAACTACGTACGCGCTTTGTCAACTCAAGTTCACGCCAGATTACAGTTCTTGGTCTAAAAAATAGCTCGGCGCGCTTACTCCCGCCCAGAAGTCTGGTGATCTCCTCGCGTGCGCCGATTGGATATATGGCATTGCCGACCACAGAATTCTGCACTAATCAAGGCTGCAAAACAATTGTTTTCAACTCCGACCAAGATGCTGATTTTCACTATTACAACCTCTCATTCCGAGTTCAAACGTTACGCGAGAAAGGAAATGGAACAACATTCGCTGAAATATCGAAAACTGATCTTGGCCAGATTGAAGTACCCGCACCAACTAACAAGAACATACAGTCTGCTATCGCCTCCGTTCTCTCCACCGTTGACCGAGCGATTGAGCAAACCGAAGCGCTGATTGCCAAGTACCAGCGCATCAAGACGGGATTGATGCAGGATTTGCTCACGCGCGGGATTGATGAACAGGGCAACCTGCGCGATCCGGCGACGCACAAGTTTAAGGACTCGCCGCTGGGGGGGATTCCTGTAGAGTGGGAATTGACTACTCTTGGTGCTGTTGTGGAAGAAGCAGGGGGAATAATTCAGACAGGCCCCTTTGGTAGCCAACTTCACGCAGATGAGTACATTCCTGAAGGCGTGGCTTTCATAATGCCGCGAGACATTCGAGACAATGGAACTCTCGACTTGCAGGGGGCATCGAAAATCCCAGAGACCCGAGCAAACGACCTGAAAAGGCATCGAATCAAACCTAACGATGTTATTTTTGGACGTCGCGGTGATTTGTCTAGATGTGTTGCTATTTGCTCGGAAGATGGCATTTGTGGAAGTGGCTGTCTCTTGGTTCGCGTGCCTGAGACCCACTTGGATGGGCGTTGGTTATCCTTGATTTACAAGCATGTTTGGAGTCAACGCCAAATCGGTGCGCGTGCAGTTGGTTCCACGATGGTCAACTTGAACACATCGCTAATAGCAAGCCTGTTGATTGCCAAACCCGATATCCATGAACAGCGAAGTATCGTTCGGGAGTTAGATACCGTTGGCAAATTGTATGACTTGGAAGCACAATCATTGCACAATTTAACAAAACTCAAAACCGGCTTGATGCAAGATTTGCTGACAGGCAAGGTGTCGGTGGAGCCGACCGCAAATGAATTGCGGGCAAAGATGTGAAACGCGCTAAAGCGCGTTGGGGAAATGAGTGCGGCGCGTCGGGGAAATGGGTGCGGCGCGTCGGGGAAATGGGTGCGGCGCGTTGGCGAAGATGTTTGTGACGCGTTGGGGAGATTGATCGACTCGGGGGAAAAGGAGTCTCTCAATGGCATTCTGGCGATTGTATTACCATTTGGTCTGGGCCACCAAGAACCGCGAACCGTTGATCCAGCCCGAAATCGAAAAACG
>JBAVQS010000239.1:0-12352 GCA_049694275.1 Anaerolineae bacterium
GGTCAGCATAGAGACGCTGAGCGGCACGCCCACCCCGTCGTCGTCGTCTTTCTCTTTCGGCGATCAAATGACCCTGAATCCATTCGATGTTCGAATCAGGCAGGTACAGGGCGGAAGCAAATACCGACTGGATTTCCAGACCAAAGATGGGAAGAGTCTCGGGGCGTGTACGTTGAACGTGCGCGGCGGCGACGACTATCAATTCGTGACACTGCCCGAAAGGACGGTGGTCAATCGCGCAAACTCGCCGTCGCAAAGCGGGGCCGATTTTGTGGTCGATACGTCAAGTTTGTGCCGGTAAGAAAGGGAGGATCCATGAATCGCCTCAATCTATTCCCATCCCGGGCATCGTCGGTCACGCGCATCGGTCGCGTGCACTGGCTGGGCATCATCGTTTTTCTGTTTGCCCTGCAGGAAGCGGCAACCAGTTGCGGCGGACCGGTGATCACCGTCGAGAATAATACAAAGTTCCCCGTTCGCGTGGTGGTTACGAACGGAGGCTCGAGCCAGACCCTTTCTCCGTCGCCCGGCGAGAGCTCTGCGGCGGATGCGACGGAAGGCACTTACACCGCGAGCGTCGTGCCGGATAAGGAGTGGATCAACTATGCCAAGGATGTGCGAGCCTTTCTGAACAATCAACTCGCCCACTCGGACCAACTGACAGGTCCCCAGTTGCTCGACGTCGTCCAGCGCCTCAAGAACATTGCAGCACAAATGGCAGCCTATGAACAAGCAGGGAAGGGCGCCGGCTGTTCGGGTAACACCGTGTCGGCCGACCACGATGGACTGGTTCAAGTGAGCGTCGGATCGGATGGCACACTAGTCGCCCAGTGCAAGTAGGGGCGAGACACGAGGTCATGGTCCCATTTGACATAGCACTATAGTTCCATATACTATAGAACTATAGTGCTATCCTTTGCGTGTGCGGCCTATTGCCGCGCGCCGGGCCTGAGGAGGATGAGGAGGATTTTGAAATGGGACCTGAAGAACAGCTCACCGCTCGCGAGCGGCAGATTCTCGAGTTGCTCCTGGCGCTGGCGGGCAAGGGCGAGACCACGCCCTGCTATCGGGACATTGCGCTGGCGATCGGGGTCAGTTCCACCAATACGGTGGACTATAATCTAAAAAAACTCGAGCGCAAGGGGCTGGTGACTCTGGGAAATGGCAAGGCGCGCAGCGTCCGCCTCGTCCGCAAAAATGTCGAGCCGCAGCTCTCCCTCGAAGTGCTGCGCATCCCGGTCGTCGGCAAGATTGTCGCCGGTTCGCCCATCCCCCTCCCGGATGCCGGCAACTCTGCTTATGAAGCCGAGGGGGAGACCTTTTCCTTGCCGTGGTCGGCGCTTCCCTCCGGCGATTTCGGCCGGCTCTATGCCCTGCGCGTCAAGGGGGACTCGATGGTCGACGCGGGCATTCTGGATGGGGACACTGTCGTCATGAAACGGATTGACGACCCCGCGACCGAGATCAAGAACGGCGATATGGTTGCCGCGTGGATCAAGGACAAGCAGATGACGACGCTCAAGCGCGTCTATTTCTCGCGCAAGGAGGTCGAGCTGCGCCCCGAGAATCCCCGCTACCAGACCATCCCCGTCAAGCTGAAAGACATCGAGATTCACGGTAAGGTGATCTATGTCGCGCGCCAGGTCAATCGCTGGGGGTGAGCCCCTGCCCCGCTCTGGACAAGAGACGGCCTGCTCCGGGAAATTGCCGGGGCAGGCCGTTTTTCCTTTTCTCGAACGGTCCGGTTCGCCTCAACGCTGCAACAGATCCTGGTTGGTCGGGTACCGCTCCAGGAGCTTGAACAGTTGGAGGAGCGCGTCGCGCGTCGAATAGCCGGCCAGGTCGCGGCGGAGCGCGGTGAGCGAGACCATTTCCACCGGATCATATAACCGTTCCTCTTTACGCGTGCCGCTCTTGAGAATGTCGATCGCGGGAAAGAGGTGCGCCTGGGCGAGCGCGCGATCGAGTACGATCTCGCTGTTGCCGGTGCTCTTGAACTCTTCATAGATGAACTGGTCCATCCGCGAGCCAGTATCGATCAAGATCGTGGCGATGAGGGTCACCGATCCGCCGTGCTCGATATTGCGGGCCAGGCCGAAAAAGCGGCGGGGAATGTCCAGCGCCGCGGCGTCCAGCCCGCCGGAAAGGGTACGCCCGGCGCCGGCGCCTTTGAGGTTATAGGTGCGCGCCATCCGCGTGAGGCTGTCGAGCAGGACCACGACGTCGTTGCCGCATTCGAGCTCGACCCGGATGTGCGCGAGCATGAGCTCGGCCAGAGCCGTATGTTCGGCGGGGCTTGCATCGCTAGAGCTCGCCATCACCTCCGCCGAGACCGTGCGCCGAAAATAGGTCATTTCTTCCGGGCGCTCGTCGATTAACAGGACCACAATGCGGGCATCCGGCTCCCCCTGCCGAATGGCCCGTGCGATCTGTTCGAGCACCGTGGTCTTACCCGCTTTGGGCGGGGCGACAATCAGGCCGCGCGTGCCCCGGCCAATGGGCGCGATCAGATCGACGGCGCGCATGGCTATATCGCCGCTCGCGCCCAGGTTAAAACGATCATGCGGGTCGATCGCGACGAGATCGGCGAACGGAGTGCGGTCTCGATATTTTTCGGGCGACACGCCGCAGATCGTATCCACGCCGGTGAGTTCGAGCCCCTGTCGCCCCTTGACCGCCGGTCCGGCGACCGTGGCGCCCTGCACCAGTCCATACTCATTGACCAGTTGCCTGGGAACGAGAACCTGGCCGGCCGAGGGCTGGACCAGGTTGACCAGCATGGCCACGTTCTTGCCCATTTTCAATATTCCACTTGCGATGTCTGCCATAATCATCCTATCACTTTTCTCCATATTCTTTAGGGAACAAGGTCTGCAAGTAAGCCCAGACGGCGCGCAGTTCATCATCGGTCATGTTGCGATAAAAGCGGTACGGCATTGCACTGCTCAAATGATACCCACGCGGATCGATCCCCGTCCGCACGGTCGCGATAAAATCCGCTTCGGTCCAACCCGCAACAATCCCCCTGGGCGTCAGGTTTGGAGCGCTCGGGGTGTTCGCCGGAGCGCCGAGGATGGGGCCGCCGGAGAGCGCCGGGCCATGGCAGGCGCGGCAATTGGAAATGGAGACAATGTAATTGCCATAGTCGGCGGTGACCCCTTGCGGCGGCGCCGGGGGCCGCGTGCTGTGATCGATCAGTTCGGCGGCCGGCGCGGAGAGTTGCCCATTCAAGAGGCCAAAGCGCGCTAGGGCCAGGTTGCGCGGCGGAACGACATTGTCAACCGGCGGGAGCATTCTCAGATAGGCGATGAGGCTCCCCAGGTCCTCGTCACTCAGGAAATAGAATGCCTGCGATGGCATGCTGATCACCGACCGCCCATTCGGAGCGACGCCGTGCCGCATCACACGAATCCAATCCGCATCGCCGAATGTTGCGCCCACGCCGCCGCGCCCGCGGGTGAGATTGGCCGAGTACAACTGCCCGAGGACTGGATCGTCGAGTTGCGCCTTGCCCGCGAAATTATCGCCGTGACAATCCTGGCAATGGCCCATAGCCTCGACCAGGTGCTTGCCTCTTGCCACAGACTCGGCGTCGGTTTTGATAACGATATCGTCTTTCGGAACGGCATAGGTGCGGTCGATGCGTATTCCCATCGCGAGGTATAGCCCCCCGACGACCAGAACCGCCAGCCCGACCAGCCCGACCAGCCCATAGCCGATCCATTTGAGGATTTTCCGCATAGTCATCCTGCTTCTATATTTCCGCCAGGGAGGAGATGCTGATATTATCGCGCCCCTTTCCGCGTTTGTCTATTGACTCGAAAACTTGACAGCGCCAATGAATGAATTACACTTGTGAAATCCAACCCGGTGCGATCAGAAAGGATAGCGGATCATGAACAGCCAGGATGTCAAGCTCAGCAGCGACGTTGAACTGACGAGCAGTTCCCCGAACGACGCGCGTCTTGGAAAAGGCTGGGGATACATTGCTGCCTATCCGCACGAGTATTTGATTCATTTTCGGGACGGCAAGCTGAGCAGCAAAACCAGCGGCCAGGGGGCGCGGTGCTTTAAATGGCCCAGCGATACCGTTTTCATCATCCCGACGAGCCTCAAAGAGATTGTCTTTCAGGCCAACCAATTGTCCGCCGATAATGTCGACGTGCGAATTCGGGGGATTGCCGTTTATCGCATCCGAAATCCCATGCAGATTTATACGCTGCTCAATTTCTCCAATCGCCAGCAGGCCGAGGAAAAGCTGGCCCGGATGATTGGCGATTTGTGTCGTTCGACCGCCAAGTGGCTGGTGGCGAACATGAATGTGGAAGAGTGCCTGCGCAAACGCAAGGAGGATATCGCCGAGGCGTTAAAGCGCGAGGTCTCGCTGGTCGTGGCAGACGCCGAGCGGGGTTGGGGCGTCGAGGTTGTCACGGTCGACATCCAAGACGTATACATTCAGGACAGCGAAATATTTGCGGCGATGCAGGTACTGTTCAAAACGGAAAAACTACGGGAGTCTGCGCTCAGTCGCCTCAAGATGGACAAGGACCTGGAGATTCGGAAATTCGAACAGGCACGCGAGCTTTCCGAATACCGGAAGAACAACGAGCTCGAGAATGCACGAATCGAAGCGGAGATCAAAACTGAAAAGATCCGGCTGAGCCAGGAGAGCGATGAAAAGCAATTTGTGCTGGATCGCTCGCGGGTCGAACAAACCGAGCGGATGAGCAAGTTCAAGCTGGAACAGGAATTGGAACGGGAGCGGCAAAAGATTCTGCTCCACACACAGGAAAAGCAGGCCGAACTGGAAGCAACCAAACTCGCCCACCAAATCGAGTTAGACGCGCTCCGGCAGCGGGCGGAGGTCGAGAACAGCGCGACGCCGCTCAGTTTGGAAAAGAATTTTATTGAAACGGCCTTGCCGGTCATTGCGGAAGCCCTTGCCAAGAGCATGAGCAACTCTCACTTTAATATCATCCAGGGCGGCGATGGCGGCACGCCCTTTAAATTCATGCTGACGGAACTGGTCAATATTCTGAGAGACCGCATCGACCACCTGGAGCCACCCCGGGCGTCGTCCTGAGCGGTCGCCGATCGCTCGAACCCAAAGAGGCCGCAGGAGGTATAGAACCTCCTGCGGCCTCTCTTGGTTTTGCCGGTTATGCGCTAATAGCCGTCGGCCGGCGCTCAGCCCAGGGCTGGGCTCGTTCGAGTTGCCCCGCCAGGCGAAACAGCGTCGCCTCATCGCCAAACCGTCCGACAAAATGCATCCCCACCGGCAGCCCCTCCTTGTTCCAGTACAGGGGCACCGACATGGCCGGCTGGCCGGTCACGTTAAATACCGGCGTGTAGGGAATGAACTCGAACACCTTGGAGGCCAATTGCTTGACGATGCCGAGCGCGTGCAGCAGTGCGCCTGCATTGAGCACATTGACCACCTTCATCAAACTGATTTCCGCGGGTGTGGGCTGCAGCGTTCCTGTTTTGACGGGCGGGGCGGAGAGCGTCGGCGTCAGCAGAACGTCATAGCGCTCCATAAAGCGGCCGACATCCCGCGACGCGGCCTGGAGCAGCCGAACCGCGTTGGCATATTCCGATGCCCCGATCGCCTTGCCCACCAGTCCGAGCGTATAGGTGCTCGGCTCGAAATAGGCCGGCGAGGGCTTGACCCCGGCCGTCTGGCAGACCCACTCGATATCGGCGCGCGTCTCGGCCATGAGGACGGTCAAAAAGGCAAATGAAAAAGCCTCCCCATCGATCTTGGGAGTATCCTGGACAATCTCATGTCCGAGTCCATGTAACAACTTGACCGTCTCCTCGACACCCTTGACGCAGTCGTCGCTCACCTGCTTGCCCATCAGCGGTTCGATACTGACCGCAATGCGCAGCTTGCCCGGCTCGGTCGTCACCTCCTGGAGATAGGGGCGCGCGGGCGGCGGCGCAACATACGGCGCGCCCACCTCAGTGCCCTGCGTCGCATCCAGCATCGCCGCGCTATCGCGCACAGAGCGCGTCAGCACATGCTCGATCGCCAGCCCATTCCAGGCCTCGCTGATATCCGGCCCCAGCGGCGTGCGCGCCCGCGTCGGCTTGAGGCCGAATATGCCGCAGCACGAGGCGGGAATGCGAATCGAGCCGCCGCCGTCGCCGCCACCCGCGAGCGGAACCATCCGCGACGCGACCGCCGCCGCCGACCCGCCGCTCGACCCGCCTGTCGTGCGCGTCAGGTCCCAGGGATTGTGCGTCGGGTTGTGCACCTCGGGCTCAGTATAGGGCGTAATCCCGAATTCAGGAGTGTTGGTCTTGCCCAGGATGACGACGCCGGCCGCCTTCCAGCGGCGCACCAGTTCGCTGTCATGGGGCATCGGAATGTTTTTCATCAAGCGCGTCCCACTGCTCGTCGGCACGCCCTCGTGCATCGACATCAAGTCCTTGAGCAAAAAGGGGACCCCCTTGAAAGGTCCATCCGGCAGTCCCGCCTGCACTGCCGCCCGCGCCAGGTCGTACATTTTATAGATGACCGCATTCAATTGCGGATTGCACGCTTCGATGCATTGGATCGCTGTTTCGAGCAGTTCGGCCGGCGTGACCTGTCCGGTGCGCACCAGCTCGGCCAGCCCCAATCCATCATACTTGCTGTATTCTGAAAACCCGCTCATCTTGTCCTCCTCAAACGTCCAGCATGCGCCACCCTTTTTCCTGCGCCATCCGCGCGAGCGCAGAGTCCGGCGCGACGGCTACTGGGTTTCGGCTCATAGCCAGCATGGGGGCATCGGCCGCCGTATCGCCATATGCCGCCACCAGTTGGCCGCTCCCGACACACTCGCGGACGCGCTCGGCCTTGACCGCGTCCATCGAAATCCGCGCGGCAAATTTTCCGGTCAGGCGCTCGCCCGCATATTCGAGCGCCGTGCCAAGCACCTGGATGTGCTCCAGCCCCCATCGCCGCGCCAGGGCGTGCACGACCGGCTCATACGCGCCGGAAGCAATGAGGATCGTGCGCCCCTCGGCGTGATGCTGCGCCAGCTCGTCGATCACCGCGGCGCGCCGCTGCGGCCATTCTTCGTGCTCCACCACCCATTCGCACAGCGCGTCGAACTCTTGCCGTGTATAGCCGGCCAGGAGCCGCGTCTGGTCGATCAACCATTTCGTCTTGAAATTTTGCTTGTCCATAAGACCGGCTTTGGCGAGCATGGCGCCGGGGTAATGCGTCATTATGAACAGGCGATGGGCATTCGCGCGCCCGTGGGCGGCGAGATAGCGACCAATTCCCCGCCACACTTCGCCACGCGTCAGCGTCCCTTCCAGATCGGTTGCAACGTATTCGACCGTATTCATCATGCGATTCATTTTCTGCATATCCCGTTTTTTTGCAATAACCCGCGTTTTCGCGTTTTTCACCCCCCATTGAATTTTCGCCGCGTTGCTGGTACAATCGCTTTTCAAACCGTCTCACCCGGAAGGAGTGCGCCCCCATGACTCAGATTGCGCTCGTGACTGATACCACCGTCAACATGACGGAGGACCTGCTCAAACGCTATGGCATTACGATGGTGCCCGTCCATGTCATTTTTGACGGCGTGAGCTATAAAGAGATTGTGGATATGCCCATCGCCGAGTTTTACCGGCGGCTGATCGAGATCAAGGCGGCGGGCGGCGCGCTGCCGACGAGCTCTCAGCCCTCCCCCGGCGAGTTGGCGGAGGCGTACCTGGCGTTGGCCGCGCAGGGTGCGACTGATATCATCTCGATTCATGTCTCCGCCGTCTCTTCCGGCACCTGCAACAGCGCCATGCTGGCGCGCGAGATGGTGCAGGACAAGGTGCGAGTCCATGTGGTCGATTCGGCCTCCACGTCGATGCACATGGGCTATATGCTGATTGAAGCGCATCAAGTCATCCAACGGCAAGGGACCGTCGAAGAGGCGCTCGCGGCCATCGACCGGGTCAAGGCGCATTCCGGCATCTTTTTCACGGTCACCGAACTGGATCACCTGGAAGCGAGCGGCCGCACGACCGGTACCGGCAAGGTGCTCGAAGCATCGATCAAGGTGCGTCCCGTCATCGGCCTGGTGGCCGGCAAGCCCACCGTGCTGTCCCCCGAACGGACCCAGCGCGCGGCGATTGATAAAGTGATCGAATTGATACGCGAGCGGTTAAAAGGCTGCACAATCAAAGGCGTCACGGTGGTACACGGCAACTCGCCGCTGGTCGCCGAAGTGTTAAAAGCGCGCGCGCCGCAAGAACTGGGCTATGCCGGCGAGGTGCTCATCGCCGACTTTGGCGCCGGGCTGGGGGTCCACTTTGGGCCAGGGCTCCTGGGCCTCGCCGCGTATGGCGAGCCCGTCGCATAGAGGCGCCCCATGAACATTGCGCTCGACCTGATGGGGGGCGATTACGCCCCGCGGGAGATTCTGCTCGGCGCCATTCAAGCCGCGCGCCAGTTGGCGGTCAATCTCATCCTCGTCGGCCCGCAGGCCACGATCGAGCAGTCCCTGGAGGCGGCCGCGCACGAGCAGGCGAGCGTGCCACCGTTCGAGATCGTGGATGCGCCGGACGTCATCGCGTTTCGGGATAACCCATCGCTTGTCAAGGAGCGGCGCGGCGCTTCGATTCGCGTCATCTGCGATCTTGTGCAGGAAGGACGCGCGGCGGCGGCCGTAACGATGGGACATACCGGCGCGGGGATCATTGCCGCGCTCCTCACCTATGGCCGCTTGCCCGGCGTCCAGCGCCCCTGCATCGCCGTCCCCTATTTCTCCCTCCAGCCCCGCACGATCATGCTCGACAGCGGCGCGATTGTCGATTGCAAACCCGAATACCTCGTCCAGTTTGCCCGGATGGGGAGCATTTACGCCGAACGAATCATGGGCATCCAGCGACCGACCGTCGGCCTCATGTCCAACGGCCGCGAAGACAATAAGGGGAACGAGCTCACCCGCGCCACCTTTCCTCTGCTCAAGGAGACCCCCCTCGATTTTGTCGGCAACATCGAAGGGTACGATCTCCCGTTTGGGTCCGTGAACGTGGTCGTCACGGATGGCTTTTGGGGCAATATCGCGCTCAAGCTCAGCGAGGCGCTCGCCGAGGAAATGATCGGGCGAATCACGCGCCGCTTTCAAGAAAAGGGGTTGACCGAGGCGCTGCCTGTGATTGACGAGTTCCGCGAGATGATGGATTACACACGTATCGGAGCAATGCCGATTCTGGGAGTGGATGGACTGACCCTGATCGGGCATGGGCGCTCGCGCGCCCCGGCGGTAGTCGGCGCGATCCAGACCGCCATGCGCGCGGTCGAGGTGGATTTACTGGGCGCACTACGCGCCGGGCTGGCGCCCACAGGTTGAAAAATACTCAATCTGTGATAAACTCCAGCCTCAATATGCGTATGCCTCATCTCTACGCCAGAATATATGCCCGGCGCCGGTTCTGGCTCTTGCTCCTCGCGCTGGCGCTCGTCGGCGCACTCTGGGTCGCGCGGTCGCCGATCGTCCAGTTGATGAGCGAGCGCCAAGGCGTTATGAACTATGTGAGCGGCTTTGGCCTGCTCGCGCCGGTCATCTATGTCGCCCTGTATGTGCTCCAGATTGTCGTTGCGCCTATCCCCGGTCAGCCCATTACGCTGGCCGGCGGCTATCTCTTTGGCGCGCTCTGGGGCACGGTCTATAGCCTCGCGGGGATTGCGCTCGGCGCGGTCTCGACGGCGCTCCTGGCCCGCTGGCTCGGACGCCCGGCTATCCAACGCTGGATCGGCGCGTCCCGCATGAATTATTGGGAAGAGCGTTTGCGCGTCCGTTCTCCCTACACCTGGATTCTCATCTTTTTCCTGCCCGTTTCGGACCTCGTCTATTACGCCGCGGGAATCAGCCGCGTCCCCATACGCTGGCTGGTGCTTGCGGCGGTCCTCGGGCGCGCCCCGGCTCTCCTCTGCGAGAATTGGGTCGGCGCGCATCTGACATCCCTCCCGATCGAAAGCCTCTTGGGTTTCTTACCCTTGCTCGCCCTGCCCCTCCTCATCGTCTATCTCTGGCAGCGCGAGCTCCTCGCGTTTCTTACGCGTGCAGCCAATTACGGGCGCCGGGCACTGATCGACGGATAGTCTTTCCATTAGCGCGCCGGTCGTGCGCCACCAGAAAACGCCGCTGTTAGGTGCTCGTCAACAGTACCAAGTTACTATTCATTACACTGGACACCCGTCGCAAAAAGCGCGATAGTGAGCATGTTCTTCGGCTGAATGTAATCCCGTTATTGCTCGTAGGTTCTACAGCAAGAGGTGGTACGTGCTCAGCCTGCACTGTAGCGTTCTCCATTCTCGAGTACTTTGGGGTCTAGCTCTCAAGTTTCTCCAAGAGAGGCAAGCACCTGTTGGTTGACGTGTATGCGCGTTGCGACAGGTGCTTTTTGTTTTTCAGATTTGGCTCGAAACACGCATCGACTTGTGAAAAAATAGCATTGGAAATCGCATCAAACTGATTGACACACTTCAAGGTAATGCTCTTGGCTAACAATTGGGACATCTATCTCATAAGGGTCTTTCACCTTCCAGTCAATGTCTATGCCGAGCGCATGAATAGAGCAACAGATTCCTGATGGAATCTGTTACAAAGGTCGTCTCTCGTCGATTCACAAAGGAGCATAACAATGGAGCCCAAAACTCTAGGACGCAGCCTGATTTTGATTGTCTTCTTGGCAAGCGCATTGTTCCTCTTGTCGCCTTCTGCCACGCTTGCGAATCCTCCCCCACCTCGTTCGGTCATACCTGCGGTTCTTCCCCCGCCGACTTCACCGCCACCGGCCATCTATGCTCCTGCCGACTGTGTTCCGGGGAACCAGGTCGATAGCTCGTATTTTAGCGATTTGCTCACGTATATGGGTATCCCCGTGACCCAATTTGCGATGGACGCGCTGTGGAAATGGGAGCCCTATGAGAATACGACCGCCTGCTGGAATCCTCTGGCTACCACCCTACCAGCGAATCAGGTCTATGACCTGTCCTGCTCTGACACAATTTTCAACGGGGTGGGAGTCAGAAATTATTCCAGCAAGGCTTGTGGAGTACATGCAACCGGTATCACCATTCTGTATACGCCGAATGGCTCTGGAACCTATTACAAACCGATCCGGGATATGCTCTCACAGCAGAGCTTCGATTGGCAATCTATTCATGATGCGTTGATACACTGGATTGGTAGTGATGCCTATGCTTCCAGTCTTGCCAATGAATGGCAAACACTCTGGAATAATCGCGGTGGGGGCGGAAGCTGCCCCTCCGTCTCCAGCAGCGTGTATCTGTGGGACCAAAAGAACTGTCAGGGAAACAGCGTCTATGCAAATGCCACCGGGGGATGGGACCTTTCAAGCAATTTCAACGACCACACCTGGTCAATCGCCATTTCCAGCGGATGGTCGGTTAGTCTGTATAAGGATAGCAGTTGGACGAGTCCTAGCGTCTGTATTACTTCCACCGCCAGCGACCTGAGCAGCTATCACTATAGCGATGGTTCCAGCGCGGCTGGATCCGCCACGTGGATGTGGGTCTATGGAAACAGTAATTGCAGCGGCGGCCCAGTGCAACCACCTGCTCCGCCGAGCTTGGGCAATCCCGCGAATGGTGGGAGCTATCCCTACAACTATAATCTCACCTTCCAGTGGAATAGCTCGTCAGGCGCAACCGACTATTTGATTGAGTGGTGGGGTGGACCTTATAGTCCCATGCAGCCATGCAGCTGGACAACCTCAACCTCCTGTCCCATTGGCCAGGTCGCTGCAGGCAACACCTATTATTGGCATGTGATGGCACGGAACGGTGCAGGACAGAGCAATTGGAGTGATACTTGGTCATTCACGATTCAAGCGCAGCAACAACCACCGGCCGCGCCGAGTTTAAGCAGTCCAGGAAATGGATCGAGCAATCCATATAATTATGATCTGAACTTTGTATGGAACTCATCTTCGGGCGCAACCGATTACCTCTTGGAATGGTGGGGAGGCCCATATAGTACGATGCAGCCCTGTGGCTGGGAGACCTCGACCTCGTGCCATATCGGCCAAGTCGTATCAGGTAACACCTATTATTGGCACGTGATGGCGCGAAACGGTGCAGGGCAGAGCAATTGGAGCGATACTTGGTCTTTCACAGTCCAGTCACAAAACCAGCCACCGGACATTCCCGCCAATCTGCGAGTAACCGGGACGACGCAGCCTTCCGCTTCATTTGCCTGGGATGACGTCTCGACCGAGACCGGATACAAGGTCTACAAGTGGAGCTGGGATGGAACACAATGGACTTTTATCTACCTCGCCTCGGTCGGGCAGAACGTCACGACGTACACCGATCAGGGGCTGACCTGCGCCA
>JBAVQS010000240.1:0-32774 GCA_049694275.1 Anaerolineae bacterium
GCTCGCCCATTGAACTCGCCCAGGCCCGTGTGCTAACTAGCAATGGGTTACAATCCGAAGAACAACAGAGGATAAAAAAGCGCGACTCATCCGATCCATCACGCGTTGGGCCGATTATAGCACCAATCGTGAGTGTTTGACAAAAACCTTACCAGGCAAAAGGAGAGTACTTTTGGAAACGGTACGACTATGGTATACAATGCACAATTGATGCCTATTCAGACCTACCAGGAGGCGCTCGATTGGCTGTATGGCTTTGTCCGGTTTGACGAAAACCGCAAGCATATTGCAGGCGGGGGGGACCTCTCACGCATGGCCCGGTTGTTGGACCGGATGGGCGCACCCCACACCCGCTACCCCTCAATCATTATTGCAGGCACCAAGGGCAAAGGCTCGACGGCGGCGATGCTGGCGAGCATGCTCCGCGCGTCGGGTTACCGCACCGGCCTGTACACCTCGCCGCATCTTCACACCTTTCGCGAGCGCATCCGCGTTGACGACGAGTTGATTACGCGGCCGCAGATTATCGCGGGCGCGCAGCGGTTGGAGAAGCTCACGCCCGAGTTCCCGGATGCTATCTGGTTCGAGCTCGTCACCGCGCTGGCATTTGAATATTTCGCGCAGCAGCAGGTGAACGTGGCAGTGTTAGAGGTGGGATTGGGCGGAAGGCTTGACGCGACGAATGTGGTCAGCCCACGCGTCGCGGTCATTACCTCCATCTCGTACGATCACATCGAGGTGCTCGGCGCGACGCTCCCGGCGATTGCCCGCGAAAAGGCGGGGATTATCAAGCCGGTGACGCCGGTGGTTTCTGCGCCGCAGGCGCCGGAGGCGCTTGCGGTAATCGAGGCAGTTGCGCTGGAAAAGGGTGCGCCGCTGATCCTGGTAGGACGGGATTGGAGATGGGAATCGATTTCGGCCGGAGTGGATGGGCAGCGGTTTCAGGTCGAGCCAGTCTTGACTGGTGCGGGTAAAGGGCCGGAGAGCGAAGCGTACGTGTTCGAGATGCCGCTGGCGGGCCCGCATCAATTGTTCAATGCGACAACGGCGCTGGCGACCGCGTTTGAACTGCGCCGGCAGGGATGGCGATTAGGCGATGCCGAGATGAAAAGGGGCATGGCGACCGTGCAGTGGCCGGCCCGGTTCGAGGTCCTGGACCGTGCGCCGTTGACAGTCGCGGACGGGGCACACAACCGCGCATCAGCGCGCGAGCTGGCCAATGCCCTCGTTACACTCCTCCCAGGGCGACGCGTCCACCTGATTTTCGGAGCGTCGAGCGACAAGGATATTGCCGGGATGTTTGCAGAACTGTTACCACACGCCGCCACGCTCATCCTGACGCACTCGCATCACCTGCGCGCCGCGGCGCCGGGCCGGCTGGCGGAACTGGCCGCGCTGTTTCACATCCCGGTTCTTCAGACGGAAAATGTTGCCCAGGCACTTGCCGCGGCGCGGCAACAAGTGATAGGCAATGAGGTAATCGGTATTACCGGCTCGCTCTTTGTGGCCGCCGAGGCGCGAGCGCTCATCCTGGCTGAAAGAGGAACGCCCGTCGAGACAGACGAAGACTAGAAATTGGAGATGGTATGCAAATAGGGATTATTGGACTACCGACCAGCGGCAAGACGACGATTTTTAACGCCCTAACACGGGGGACGGCGCCGGTCGAGGCCTTTTCTTCAGGCAAATTAGAGATTCATACGGCAAGCATCGGCGTGCCGGATGCGCGGATCGATATCTTGACAGGGATGTACAAGCCGCGCAAGACAATCCACGCGCAGGTGCAGTATAACGACATTGGCGGGCTGGCACGCGGCATCGGGGAAAAGGGGGGGCTGGATGGAAGTCTACTGAACCAGATCGTCCAGAACGATGCGCTCGTCATGGTGGTTCGCGCGTTTGAGGATGCCAACATCCCGCACCTAGACGGGAGCGTCAATCCAGCGCGCGACCTGGAGAACCTCAACACCGAGCTCATCCTCTCGGACCTCGGCGTCGTCGAACGGCGAATCGAACGGGTCAAGACGAGCATCACCAAGGGGGGCGGGACGCCAGCCGACCGTGAGGGATTCAAGCAGGAGCTAGCTCTGCTGGAGAGATTCCGCGAGACGCTGGAAAACGGCAAAGTGCTGCGCGACCTGGACGTGAGCGCGACCGAGCTCAAGCCGGTTCGCGGCATGGCGCTCACAACTATCAAGCCCACCCTGGTGGTACTGAACGCGGGCGAGCAGACTGTGGACCCAAGCAAACTCGTTGGTTACGACCATCAAAAGACAATCCTGGTAACACTGCAGGGCAAACTGGAAATGGAACTGGCGCAGATGTCCGAGACGGAGGCGAAAGAGTTCCTGGCAGAATTTGGCATCCAGGAGCCGAGCTTGCCGCGCATGATCCGCCTGTCGTACAACCTGCTCGGGATGCACGCGTTCTTTACGGTCGGCGAGGACGAGGTACGCGCGTGGACCATCCCCGTGGGCGCGACGGCGGTCGAGGCAGCAGGGACGATTCATACAGACCTGGCGCGCGGCTTTATCCGCGCGGAGGTGATCGCCTATACGGACCTGATCGCGGCGGGGAGCATGGCCGAAGCGAAAAAGCGCGGGACGCTCCGGTTGGAGGGAAAAGAGTATCTCGTCAAGGACGGAGATATCCTGAATATTCGCTTTTCGATTTGATGCGCGGGGCGAGCCACTCCCACGGGCGGGCGACCACAAGGATATCTGTCATAGGTTAGCGTAATCGACACCATGTCAAATCTACGGTAGAGGTGGTGCCGGGGTAGCCAGTAACGCCTGCACTTGCGCCACAAGCGTCGGATCGCGCCCCGGGCGCAGCCGTTTCACGACGCCTAAATCGCGATTCCGCGGCTCCGCAAAATAAGTCGCGGCAGTGCCCGCATCGCCGTGCTGTTGCGCTTGGGCATAATAATACAACGAGCGCGAAACCATTTCCACGGAGATGCGATTCACGGGTAATTGCAATACGGCGGCGACGTCCACACAGAGATCAATGAGCATCGCATAGTAGAGCCAGGTGGCCCACACTTGCAACTGCACGCCATTCAGGCTGCCGACCCATATGTAGGCCAAGCCTAACAAGCGTTTGACTTGCAAGAAGGCCATTTCGATCTGCCAGCGCTGCTCATACAGCGCTACCACTTCGACCACGCTCAATTGCTGCGGATCCAGCACATTGGTCAAATACTGCCGCCACTGGTTGGTCACATACACTTCAATCAACCGCACCGGGTGCTGGGAGGGATTGCTCCGATATTTGCCCAGATGCACGAGTTGATCGCGGACGCCGGGTTGCTGCAGGAGGATCTTTTCAATGGTGAAGCTGGTTTTGGCCCGGCAGCGGGTCGCAAAGGAAATGCCCTGCGCCCACAAAGCGTCAAAGAACGTAAAGGCAAAATACCCCAAGTCGAAGACCAGCAAGCTATTTTCGGGGAGCCATTGCAACACCTCGGGTAAAAAGGCCTTGTCATTCGCCTGGGAATCTTCGGCAAACCAAATCTTGGCAGGCAAATGTGTAAACAGATCGCAGAGCACCACCAGGTGTCCGGCCAACGGTGCCGCCGGGTTTTCCTGCAAGGCGTGGAGTTTGCGGAAGAGGGCATCGAGGGTACTGCCATCCAAGGCATAACAGGCGCTAAAGCGTGGGGGCACGCCGGCCAAGCCCGCTGGCACGGGGAGCGTTTGGCCCACCCTGCGCGCCGGCAAGGTGGCCAAGACGGTGATCAGGATACGCTCGAACAGTTCTGCGGGAAAAGTCAGCAACCGCTCGCTGAGGGCGGGCTGGCTCACCTGGGTGGGCTCCGCCCACAAAATGCGCTCCCGGGCGAGCAGGCGTTGCAGTTCACAGACGCCGGGCAGGTGCCGCCAGAGCAGCGCCAGCATCGCTGCCACCATGACCGGCAAGGTGAGAATGCGATTACGCAAGCCGAGTGCGTGGTAATGTCCGATTTCCGCAAAGACGGCTGGCTTGACCAACTCGTTCAGGCGTTGCTCGATTTCGGCATCCGTCGGTGCGGGCGTCTGGCGACGCCGAATATGATCGGGATTATCATGTGCCGCTTTATGTCGATTATTAATGTGCGGAGTGGGTTCAGGCATGCCCGGATCGTATCACAGCGCTAAGCATTACGTCATTTTGCCTGCCCGCACCCATATTTGACAAATCGTTGACTACGCTAACCTATGACAGATACCACAAGGATCGCCCCTACTTGCGCGCGGTGACGCAGTACATACCGTTATAGCTGGTGTAGTTGTAAGCGTTGAGAGCAGGGCTGGAGGGAGAGAAACAGATGGTCCGGTTCGTGGCCATCGCAGCATCGACAATCGATTCGGCGCGCCGGGTTACATCGTCCGTCCACTGCACCGGCTGAAAGGATTCGGCTGCCATCTGGTATTGGACCTCGCGGTAATACCAGTCAAATTGGAGCAGGCCCTGGCTCACGATAACCACGCGCGTCTGCGCGGGCACGATTACCTGACGATAATAAGTCACCGCAAAGAGGGCATTGTCCCCATCGGCAAAGAGCACGGCCGAGTGGGGCGTCGGGTCGATGATGCTCCTGGCGTAATTCATCGCATCCTGGTCGCCGGAGAGGTCCATGTTCGAATAGTTGGCGATGAGATTATAGACCGGCAGGATCGCCAACAGCGCCACCACGCCCCAGCGCAGCGGCGCGGCGCGCAGTTGGGCAACCAGATCCGCCGCGCCCACCATCAGCCACAACAGAACAACTGCAAAAGCATAAAGCAGATAGACATAGGAATCGACCGAGACATAGACGATGGCGTAGACGGTCACCAGGAAAGCGCTCAACCCGAGCGCCAGCGCCAGGCGACCCCGGTCCTGCACTAGCCGCCAGAGACCCCACAGCGCCAGCCCGAGACCGACCGGCGTGAACTGGTCAAAGAGGAGCCGCGCGGTGTACTGAACCCGCGAGAGGGCATCGCCCAGACTCTCGTTCAAGAAATAGGAACGATACGGTCCACCCGTCACCTCCCACATAAACCCGTCGAGCGTACTTGCATTGCCCCAATTGACCGGCGGGTGCGCCAGCGCCCGGAGCGGGAGATAGGCATAGAAGAGGAGAGGCGCAAGCACCAGCAATCCGGCGCGCCAATCGCGCTGGGTAGGCTTGAGCACCAGCCATGCGCCCGGCAGGAAAAAGATAATCGAGAGGTGGTGCGCCAGCCCAAGGCCAAGCGCGGCGGCCGCAATCGGGATCCGCTTGGGATGGTCGGATACCATCGCCCAGAGCAGAATGGCCACAAACACCAGGCCAAGCGTATAGACTTCGACGATCGTTGCCTGCGACCAGAGCGCAGGCGCGAGGGCAAAGCCAAGCGCGGCCAACGGCGCAATCCAAACCATGAACGGGTTAGAACGAAGGGGCGCAAGCAGGGTTGCGCCGGCGCGAGCCAAAATCCAGACGGCGACCGCCCCACAGAATGCGACAAACAGCCCTACTCCCCGGGCCGGTTCGACGAAAGGAAAATGAGCGAACAGGCTACTGATGAGGGTAAAAAGCGGATACCCCGGCGGATGAGGAATGCCGAGGGTAAATGCCGCCGTCACCAGGTCCCCGCTGTCCGCGCCGTTGTGCTTCCAGGTGATCGTCGGGGCAAGCGTCAGGAGATAGACCACCAGGGCGACCAGGCTGGCGGCCGCCGGCATCAGCACAACGTATTGTTTCTGTTTTGGTATTTTAGACATGACCGTTATGGAGTGTGTCAGATAGAGCAACGCCGTACTGGATGAGCGCATCAACCTCGGCATGCGAGCGCGCTTCGGCATAGACGCGCAACACCGGCTCGGTGCCGGAGGGGCGGATCAAGAGCCAGCCGCCGTTCTCGAACAGATATTTGACCCCATCCAGGTCGTTAATCGAGATGACGCGCAATCCGGCAATCGACTGGGGCGCATCCTCGACCAGGCGGCGCACAAGTTCTGCTTTGGAAAAGGGCGCGGTGTGCAGGTCATTACGCGCATAATAGAAAGGCCCTAGATCAGCGAGCAGGTCCTGGACGAGGACATGCAGCGGCTGGCGCTTTTTGGACATGATCTCGAGCAGGAACAGGCCCATCAGGATGCCATCGCCCATCGGTACATGCCCGCGAATGGTAATGCCGCCGCTCTCTTCGCCGCCGATGAGAACGTCGTTTGTCGCCATCAGGTCGGCGATGTGGTTGAACCCGACTGGCGTCTCGTGGACAGGCAAGTTATAACGCTGTGCTAAAAGATTGATCATCTGCGTAGTGGAGATCGTCTTGACGACCTCGCCGCGCAAGCCGCGGTCCTGCACAAGATAGCGGAGGACCAGACTAAAGATGACATGTGGGTCGATAAACACTCCCTCCGCATCAACCGCGCCGATCCGGTCGGCATCCCCATCCGTCGCCAGGCCAATATCGGAATGATGATCGCGCACAGCGGCGACGAGCGCGCTGAGATAGCGCTCAATCGGCTCGGGGTGAATACCGCCGAACCCAGGGTTGAGCTCGCCGCGAATTTCGAGTGTCTCGCAGCCGGAGGCAGTGAGGATAGACCGGAGATAGCCGCGCCCGGCCCCGTACATCGGATCGACGACGACGTGCCAGCCCCCCTCGGCGACCAGCTTGAGGTCCACGAGTTTTTGGATGTGCTCGAAATAGATGGGAAAAAAATTGAGCCGGGTAATGGCGTGGGCCTTTTTCGCCTCGTCATAATCGCGCTGTTTCGGCGGGCGACCACGGTCCAGATTGTCCGCGAGGAACTTTTCCACGCGCCGAGTCTCTGCAGTCGGCGCCGAAGCGCCCATCGCCGATTTCAGCTTGATCCCGCTATAGCGCGGCGGATTGTGGCTTGCCGTAATCATGATCCCCGCCCGCGCGTGCAACGCCTGCACGGCGTACGACACTACCGGCGTCGGACAGTCCGCCCGGCTGAGGACGACAGGGAGACCATTACCGGCGAGGATCTCGGCAACCGCAATCGCAAAGCGGTCCGATAAAAAACGGGTATCGAAACCGATCACAACGGGTGCATCCTCGACAAATTGGTCACGGCCGTCGTTCAAATAATCGGCAATCGCCTGCGCGACCAGGCGCACATTATCAAAAGTGAATTCTTCGCCAATGATGGCCCGCCAGCCATCCGTACCAAAATGGATTGTCATCTTTTCTCTTTCGTCGTGATCCAGGCCTTACTGCCTGGCATGCAATGTTTTTCACTCGCGAAAAGTGCTGGTTCATAATGATGGATCTTGAGGCTCAAACAACATGAGCGTGCGCATTATAGTCTGGATGGACAGGGGAAGCAAACGACTCGTTTGACAAGCTGTCTCGCGTTGTTATAATGGCACGAATACATGCTTACGCTTGAAACGTTACTCGCCTCTGCCTCGCCGCGCCGGCGCGCACTGCTTCGCCTGCTCAATATTCCCTATGCGGTCTGCTCGACTGACATCGACGAAACTCCGTTACCCAGCGAGACCGCGCCCGAGATGGTCACGCGCTTGAGCCGGCGCAAAGCGGAGACAGCGCGCGGGGATAACCGGGATGCGCTCATTATCGCTTGTGACACGACCGTCGAACTGGACGGGCAAATCTATGGCAAACCGACGGACCCGGATGATGCACGGCGGATATTGCGCACGCTGCGCGGCCGCGCCCACTCGGTCTACGGCGGGGTGACGGTGGCCTTCCCGCCAAGCATGGGGCAAGAGTTTGAGACGTTCGTCGTTCGCACACGCGTCTGGATGCGCAACTATACGGAGGCCGAGATCGAGGCCTATGTCAGCAGCGGCGATCCCATGGACAAGGCGGCTGCCTATGCCGTTCAGCATCCACTTTTCCGTCCGGTCGAGCGCATGGACGGATGCTTTGCCAATGTAATGGGCTTGTCGCTTTGCCGGCTCCACAGCACGCTCGCGCCCCATGTCTCCATGCCGCAGCCCGACATCGAGTGCTACTTGCACCTGGAGGAAAACTGCACGGTGGCCCGGCTTGTCGCCGCAGGCGCGGTTGCCGGCGCCTGAACCTTGTTGAATCTAAAATCTGCAATGGATTTACTATCTCAACTCAATCCCGTACAACGTCAGGCGGTCGAAATCATCGACGGCCCGGTCCTGGTTCTCGCGGGACCGGGGAGCGGCAAGACGCGCGTGCTCACCTATCGCGTGGCGCATCTTATCCAGGAGGTTCGTCTCCCACCTTACAATGTCCTGGCGGTGACGTTTACGAACAAAGCCGCCCGCGAGATGACCGAGCGTCTCTCCAAGCTCATTGGCGAAGACAAGATGCGGGATGTAACCATCGGCACTTTTCACGCGACCTGTGCGCGGTTCCTGCGCCGCGACGGCGAACGGGTCGGCCTTGCCTCCAGTTTTGTCATCTATGATGACGACGACCAAAAGTCGCTCATGAAACAGGTACTGCAAGAGCTCAACCTGAATGACAAGGTCTATCGCCCGGGGGATATGCTCGGCGCCATCTCGCGCGCCAAAAACGAGCTCATTGGACCGGAGCAGTACACGCCCACCTCTTACCGGGAAGAGGCAATCCGTCGCATCTATCAACGCTATCAGCAGTTGTTGACCGAGAATAACGCCGTCGATTTCGACGACCTGCTCAATTACACCGTCCAACTCTTGCAAGAGCACCCCGATGTCCTGTCCAAATACCAGCGGCGCTATGTCTATTTACACGTCGACGAGTTCCAGGACACCAACATGGCGCAGTATCTCATCGTCAAACTGCTAGCGGGGAAATACCATAATATTTTTTGCGTCGGGGACGAGGACCAGTCGATCTATATGTGGCGCGGCGCGGACTATCGCAACGTTCTGCGCTTTCGCGACGATTTCCCGGAGGCAAAAGTCGTCCTCCTTGAGCAAAACTATCGTTCGACCCAGACCATTCTCGATGTTGCCCACTCGGTCATTCGCCACAATCCCACCCGCACCGACAAAAAACTGTGGACCGAAAACCCACAGGGGATTCCGATCGAGATCTTTGAGGCGTACAACGAACAGGAGGAGGCCCAGTTCGTCGTCGACGAGATTACGCGCAATATCAAGCAAGGCCATTACAAGGCGGGCGACTTTGCGGTTTTCTACCGCACCAATGCCCAGTCCCGTAACATGGAAGAAGCGTTCGTCCGTAAGGGGATCAAATACAAACTCATCGGGGCGACGCGCTTTTACCAGCGCCGCGAGGTCAAAGACCTGATCGCCTATCTGCGTCTGGTCCACAACCCGAACGATTCGGTCTCCTTTAATCGTATTCTCAATATCCCGCCGCGCGGAATCGGGCCCAAGACGCAAGAGGACCTGGAACAGGTGGCGCATCGTTTGCACGTCCCGCTCGTGACCGCGCTGCACATGCTCAGGGATGAAGAAAACAACGGCGCGCCGGAGGGACAGCCTTCTCCCTTTGCCCAATCCTTTGATACCCGCACGCGACGCGTCCTTCTCCCCTATGCGGGGATTCTGGACGAGATCATCAGCGCCAAACAAGAGCTGCCACTGACCGATCTGTTCGACCGGCTCGTCGAGCGCATCGGGTATGAGGGATACATCCGTGACGGCTCGCGCGAGGGCGAGGATCGCTGGAACAACGTCATGGAGTTGCGCGCCGTTACCCGCGATTACAACGCGTTGGAACGTGCAACCGGCCTTTCCGAATTTCTCGAAAAGGTAGCTCTGGTTTCGGATGTGGATGCGCTGGCCGATCGCGAGGATGCGCCTGTGCTCATGACCTTGCACATGGCTAAAGGGCTTGAATTCCCCGTCGTGTTTATGGCCGGCATGGAAGAGGGCATCTTTCCACATGCGCGCTCACTGGACGAGCCGCAGCAGATGGAGGAAGAGCGCCGGCTCTGCTATGTCGGCATCACCCGCGCACGAGAAAAGCTTTATTTGATCTACGCCTTTCGCCGCAGCCTGTACGGCGGCTCCGAGCCGACCGATCCCTCTCGCTTTTTGGCCGACATTCCCCGCAGCCTGGTCAAAACCAAGGGTGGGGAAAAGCGCAATTCACTTGACGAATATATATCAGAGACCAAATACAAAAAGCAGACGACGTGGAGCATCCCGGAAAAGATCAAGCCCGAAACGCCTCCTTTCAAAGCCCAGTTCCGCGCCGGGGATCGAGTCCAGCACCCCACCTTTGGCGAGGGGACGATCATTACGAGCAAGATCAACCGGGGCGATGAAGAGCTCGAAGTCGCCTTTCAAGGCAAAGGGGTCAAGCACCTGATCGCCGCCTATGCCAAACTGGAAAAGATTCAAAACAAGCACAAATGATCCGCGTAGATAACCTGACCAAGCGATACGATACCACGCTCGCGCTTGACCGGCTCAGCCTCACCATTCCCCAGAACACGATCTTTGGATTGGTCGGCCCTAATGGTTCGGGCAAGAGCACCTTGCTCAAGCTCCTGATGGGATTTCTCTTTCCCGATGGGGGGACCATCGACCTCGGCCCGTGGTCACGCACAGGCATCGGCTATACCTCGGACCGTCCCTTTTTGCCAGTCCGCTTTCGGGCCGCCGAATTCCTTACGCTGGTTGGCGAACTGAGCGGGCTGCGGGGCGCGGCGCTCAGCGTGGCGGTCATGCAACGCTTGGAGCAGGTTGGCCTGAGCGACGCGGCGAGAACACGCATCAGCGCCCTGTCAAAAGGGATGTTTCAACGGCTCTCCCTCGCCGCCGCTCTCGTCCATGATCCGCCCCTCTTGCTGCTCGACGAACCGATGGGGGGACTCGACCCCGGGCAACAGGCGGCATTGCGCGCAGTGATTCAATCGGCGCGCCAGGAAGGCAAAACCATCCTGCTGAGCACGCACCGCCTGAGCGAGGTCACCAATCTTTGCACGCACATCGCCATTCTGAAACAGGGGCAGCTCGTCCGTACCGGCGCGCTTGCCGATGTGCTCGCCCCGCAGCCTCAGGTGATGATTACCGTCGACCACCTCCCGGCCGAATTGGGAAAGGTGCTCTGTGCGCAGTATCCGGGCGTGACAGTTGCCGGCAGCACAATCACGCTGGACGACGCCGCTCAGGCGTGCAAGAACGATATCCTCCATCTGCTGATGGAGCACGGCTGCGATATTCAGCAATTGATCCAGCAGCGCGCGACGCTTGAACAGGTCTATCTGGAGGCAGTCCGCCCATGAGCCGCGTCTGGTCGCTCACCCTCTTTTTGCTCAAGGATTTCTCCCGCTCGCTGCGCATCGTCGTGCCGCCCGGTCTCCTCCTCGCGCTCTATCGCGTCTTTTTCCTGTATGGGTCGGATGTCCGCTACCTAGGGGCGGTCGGGGCCATCATGCTTGGCTTTATATGCATCGTCACGACCCTTCTCGTCATCGGGACGGTTAATCGCGCCTCGACCTATCCCCTGCTTGCGCGGCTGTCCAGTCGTGACGAACTCATCGCAGCGATCATGCTCGCCAGCTTCATCATCACGCTCAGCCTCGCGATCCTCTTTATCGGCTGGATTATCTTGAATCAACAGGTTCCCCTCCAGCCGTTCGATCTCATCAAAATCGCGACGCGCTGGCTGGTCATCTTTATCCTCGTAATCGCTTTTGCCCTACACCTGAGCAAACTTGTCACACGGGGCGGCTCCAACCTGGTCGCCTATTTGATTGTCGTTCTCAGCCTGGTTTCATACCAGCGGGCTGAATATCCCTCTTTCTTGCTCCTCGATTGGACGGAGAATCTTTTTACGCGAATCCTGCAGCCACTGACCGCTCTCATTAGCGGCGGGTCCGACCTCATCACGCTTTCTCAGTATGCCATCGCCCTAGCGGTCACTTTACTCTATAGTCTCTTGCTCTATGGACTCGCCATCTGGCTCTTTCGCCACAAGGACCTCATCTGGGCAGAATAAAGAGCCGAGGTAAGACCTCTGTCGGCCGCACCTCGACTCTTGTCTGCGTTCTCCTCTTACCCGTGTCAGACCGCGAAATTTCGAATTAACTCGCGGATAAACTGGAGCCCCTCAAAATAATCCGTCAGCCGGATATTCTCGTTCGGCGCATGCGCCCGCGAGTCGTGATAGCCGCACCCTGCACTGACAGCCGGAATATTGAGCGCCTGACACAATGGATACATCGGACCACTGCCAGCCGAGGTGGGATGAATAACCGGGTCCTGGTGATAGGTCGCCCGCACTGCGGCGACCGCCGCCTGCACAATCTGGCTATCGAGCGCGGACCGCGCATTCTCTTCGCCCGTCTCAGTCAGGCGGATTTCGATATCCCGGAACCCATGCTTGTCCAGGTGCTTGCGCAGGAGATCGACCACCAGATCAGGCGTCAGGTCTGGAACAAGGCGAAAATCAATCTTGGCGAAGGCATGGTTTGGCAAAACCGTTTTGCTCCCTTCTCCAATATAACCTGAATAGAGCCCGCAGATGGTGCAGGTCGGCTCATAGTACAGCTTTTTGAGGGCGTCCAGGCCGTGCAGGTCGTTGATATACCGCGTGATGCCCAGGTTTGCTTTTTCCGCGTCCTCGTCGAATGGGATCCGCTGGAGCGCCGCCATCTCCATTTCTGTCGGCGGTCGCACATGATCCAGATACCCTTCGATCAAAATGCGGTCATCCTCATCCTTGAGGGAATGGAGCGCCCATGTCAGCCGCCACGCCGGGTTCTGCACAATGGCCGCAACGGACGAGTGCAGATCGCGGTTGGCGCCGTGCGCGTGCAGCTCGACATACATGATGCCTTTGAGCCCACAGACGAGCAAAGGACGCCCATGAATATCCTTGCCGCCAAACTCCCACAGGCACCCATCTGCCCCTTCTAGCAGCGCCCGGTTCTCTTGAGCGAACCGCCCCAAGCTGGGGCTTCCGATCTCTTCTTCCCCCTCGACCACAAACTTGATCTTGAGCGGCAGCGGCCCTTCCGTCGCCAGCCAGCTTTCGATGGCCTGAATGCGCCCGACGAGTTCGGACTTGTTATCGGCGACCCCACGCGCATATATTTTGCCATCGCGGATCGCCGCCTCCCACGGCGGGGATTCCCACAACTCCAACGGCTCGGCCGGCTGTACATCATAGTGGTCATAGATCACCAGCGTCCGCGGCCCCGCGCCGATCTCTGCATACACGACCGGGTTCCCGCCCTCAACAGGGATCAGCCGCGCCGCGGCCCCCAGCTTGTTCAACCGAGATAGCACCTTGTCCGCCATCTCACGCATCCCCAGATTCTGTGCAGCCACGCTCGGCTGCCGGCAGAAATTCTGGAGCTCGGCAATAAACCGCTCCCGATTCTGTTCTACATACTGCAAAAAACGATCCGTCATGCTCTCCTCCATGGTGGCATATACCTACGCCGCCCAACTGGATTTTTTAACCTACTATTTCAGGCGCTCTCATCTGCAATTAATCCAATACTAGTAGAATCTAATTGTAACGTCAACCGGAGGTCTTATGAAAACCAGTACAGCGATTCTTATTGCCGCGGTGGGTGTCGTCCTGAGCCTATGCGTCGGAGTCATCGGCGGAGCAGTCGCGGGCATCTATGTTTCACAGCTCTCAGGCCGGACAGCCGCGCAAGGCTCGTCGCTGCCCGGAAGCCCATCGCTTTCACTTCCCAACCAGACGCAACCCAATGAAACACAACCGGATCAGACTTTTCCCAATTTTCGCAACCCGAATCGTGGCGGCGGCAACTATGGAGTACAGGGAGCGGTGGTCATCGAGGTCACAAGCGGCTCACCTGCTGAAAAAGCCGGTTTACTGAGCGGCGACATCATCACCACGGTCAACGGCCAGGCGGTAGATGCCACTCACCCTTTGAACACAATCATCCAGCAGGCCAAACCGGGCGATACGCTCCAGGTCACCGTGCGGCGGGGTGGAAATAACCAAAATCTCACGGTGACACTCGGCACCAACCCGGATAATGCTTCTGCGCCCTATCTAGGCATCCGCTTTACTATGTTTAGCAACCAGTCTAAACAACCCGGCAGTTCAGGGTAGGCAATAATACAAGAGTTCGTGCAGCCCAAAAGGAGATGGGAATGGGCGGATTGGCATTGCCCTTCCCCTTTTCCCTTTTGTCCCTTTTCCGCGCAGATACGAACAAATGTACCACTTGTCGACCCACATTTCTGGTAACAAATTCCCTTGACCGACGCGCGCGTCTCTAGTATACTAGCAATGTTTGCAGGTGGTTTTTTCAATCACGCGACGAACATTGATTGAACCCCATCTGCCACTACCCTGCAAATGCTTCTTAATTGAAAAAACGGTCCAGGAGGAACTATGCCAGATACAGTCTCGCGCACAATGCGGATCATCAACTGCCTGCGCGATTTGCGAGCATCCAGTCCGGATATTGAAGCTTCAGCCGTCGTGAGCGTTGATGGGTTAGTCATCGCCTCGGACTTGCCGGCTGGGGTCGAAGAGGACCGGGTATCGGCCATGTCGGCAGCCATGCTGTCGCTCGGCGAGCGCATCGCCATGGAACTCGGACGCGGCGAGCTCGACCAGGTTTATATCCGCGGGGATGAAGGCTATGTCATGCTCTCCGCTGCCACCGAAGAGACTGTGCTCACCGTCCTTGCGCGTCGCGAAGCCAAACTTGGCCTTGTATTTCTTGACGTCAAGCGCACCGCCAAAGAGCTTTCATCCATGATCTAGCAGCAGGCTCACAAGAAGACTGCATTGCTCAAGCTCGGACTCGTACTGCCGAATATGACGCCGCTCGGCACCCGCGACCATATCATCACCTTTGCTCGCGAAGCGGAGCGCCTCGGCTATGACTCCCTCTGGATCACCGAGCGCCTCCTTTTCCCCGTTCAACCCAAACAGTTGCAGATGGGCCGGCCCGGGGCGGATATCTACCGCTATGCACTGGACCCGCTCGATACGCTTATCTTTGCGGTAGGAGTGACAAACAAGGTTCGCCTCGGCACAAGTGTCCTCGATTTTCCCATTTACACGCCTGCGCGTCTCGCCAAGCGGATCGCGGGCCTCGACGTTTTTTCGAACGGACGCGCCGTCATAGGCGCAGGGTTCGGCTAGTCCGAAGACGAGTTCATCACCAGCAATGTTCCCTTTGAGCAGCGCAGCGGCCGCTTTAACGAAATGATCCGTGCTCTGGGGCCCCGACCCGGTGGAATTTCACGGCTCGATGGCTGGTTTTTCATTTCCAAAGGACCTCACTGCAAGTCCGTTTATTGGGTAGGCGTACTCACAGTTACAATTGGCTGCCAAACAGGGTGCTCGTCGGGGACTTGGTTCTTGGTCAGTTGCCAATGCTTACTCCCATCGCTGCTGATGAAATAAATCTCACATGACTTGTTCGGCCTCATACAACAGCAAACAGTATACGCTAGATATTTCCCGTCGGGTGACCATGTAAGATCCCATATACCACCTTCACCCGAATGGTGGAAAATTGTACGGACTCGCTGTGAATGTACATCTACGACATCAATGTCGTCCTTCGTTACGAAGACTATAGATTGTCCATCTGGAGACCATGCCAGTTCACCGGATTGCTCGCTAATACAGTTCGTTCGGCGTTCTTCAAGTACAATCCAGCATATGGAATCGCGATTGAAAGCAATCTCCTTGCCATCCGGTGACCACGTGATGTTACCGCCCGCATCTTTAAAGATTAATTCTCTCGTACTCCCATCCAGATTTTGCACATAGAGGTCTTGATCTCTCCACCAATAATCTCGCTGCCAAGTCTGAGTGGGTGGACTGGTTATGAATGCGATACGAGTTCTATCTGGGGACCAACTGACATTCCCCTGCACCAAATAGGCATTCGCGAGGAGTTGGGAC
The DNA here is from genome assembly GCA_049694275.1 of Anaerolineae bacterium. Classification (GTDB taxonomy): domain Bacteria; phylum Chloroflexota; class Anaerolineae; order UBA4142; family SHND01; genus JBAVQS01. The sequence goes on from JBAVQS010000240.1 coordinate 15,804, forward strand.
AATAAGCTCTGTTGCCCGGTAGCAAGATCGATCTGCATAATCCCTGGAAGCCTGGGATAATTACTCCAAACAAAGAGTAAACTCTTTTCATCTATAGACCAGGTAAATTCATCCGTGGCTCCCCCTTGAGGCAGTGGCAATGTCTTTAGGGTTATTTTGCCAACATCCTCGATGCAAAGCATCCACGGTCCTTCTTTTTGAAAACGGCATCTGAACACTATGTATTTCCCAGAAGGAGACCAGATTGCAGGATCACGAAACGTATCAGAGATATCCACATCAGAGGTACCCAGAGCTTGTGTAATATCAGTTTGATTCCCTTGGAGATCAGTCAGAATGTAATGGTCATTTGCGGAACTGTATACCAAAACTTCATGGTCGGTAGGGGCGGGTAAGGTAGCTGCCTCAAATTGGCAACCGACAGCGAACGCATTCATTGCAAATAGCATAAACGCGATCACGGATCGAGTATATTGACGAAGAAAAGCCCACATAGTTTCTATCCGTGTTTATCTGTGTTCATCTGTGTCCTATTTCTGTCACCTGCCACCTGTAGCCTGTGCCCTGCTAATACGCCCCCAACTCCGCCAGCCGGTCGTCGCCAATTCCGAAATAGTGCGCGATTTCATGCCGCAGGACGCGGCGCACCAATGCCCCCACATCGCCGGGGGCATTGCACTGTTGAAGGATGGGCACGCGATAGAGGCTGATCTTGTCGGGGGCGACGAGGTTATAGCCGCTGGTTCGCTCGGTGAGCGGGACGCCGTGATACAAGCCCAGCAGTTGCGCGGGATGTCGCAGGCCAGCTAGACGCAGCGTCTCGGGGTCGGCGAAATCTTCGACAACGATGACGACATTATCCAGCCGATCACGAAAGCGGGCTGGCAACTCTTCCCATGCTTCGGCGACCATCTGCTCGAACAGCGAACGACGTATCGGCACCAATGCGCTCCTCCTCACCCTTAGGAATCGTGAAGGCGCCAGCCTTCGTAGGGACCGAGATACGTGGGCAGAGGGTGCGCGATCTGTACTTCCCACAACGCTTTCAATATTGCGCCTGCCTCGCGCGCCGAATAAGCGGTCATCAACTCGTCGGGATACACGCCCCAATCAGGCGCTCCCACTCCGACCGCGTCAATCCCCAACATCCGACAGGTGTAAAGCGCCCTGGCAAGGTGATAGCGCTGCGTGACCAGGACCGCGCGCCGGACCCCAAAGATATACCGGGCGCGATAGCAACTTTCATAGGTGCTAAAGCCTGCGTAATCCATTACAATGTCCTGCGTTGAGACTCCGCGCGCCTCGGCATACCGCCGCATCGGGTTCACTTCGTCCAGCGTAATCGTGCTCCCATCCCCGGTCATCAGCACCTGGCTCACGAGGTGCGATTGGTAGAGGTTGGCCGCGGTTTGGACTCGGTCCGCGAGCATCGGGGTCAGATCGTGATTCGGCGTAACCCCTGCGCCAAAGACGATCGCGACGGGCTCAACGGGCGCCTGCGTGAAATCGGAATATGCGTGCGGCTGGGCCGCGGCATTGACATAGCCGATTAGCGCTAGAGGGAGCAGCACGGCGACCAGGAGTACAAGCGCCAGGGTACGCCGCCAATGTGGGAATTGCACTCCAGCCTGGATGCAGGTGTGAATGAGCCGCATAAGACCGTCGGAGATCCTATTGAATGGTTTCATTCTCTTTTATGTTCGTGCATTTCTGGAATCGTGACCAGGTCCTGCTCGCTGAGCAGGTGCTCGACCCGGTTCAATGCGCCGACGTGCCAGCGGTGGTTTTCCCAACGCAGGAGGTGAATCCCGGTATTTTCGGTATGCACCGAAAACTGATGACTGCCCGTCAACGAACGAATTATTGTTGCCATGACGCCGCCGTGCGAGACAATTGCCACCTGTCCGGTATCGTGATTCCGTAGAATCCGCTGGAGCGCCCCAATCACGCGCGCCTGAAAGCCCGCATAGTATTCCGAAATATCCTGCGGGCGAAAAGCCGGATGGGATTCGAACGACGCGAGGGGGTCGGTGAAGAGTTTCAGCCCGCCGGCAAAATCCTGATTTGCCTCGCGCAGGTCGGGGTCCAGTACGAGCTCCAAGCCGATAAAGCGATTGATCGTCTCGGCTGTTTCGCGAGCGCGAATATAGGTGCTCGCATACAGCGCCGCAATCTCGAATCGCGCGGCGAGGTATGCGCCCACTCGCCGCGCCTGCATCCGCCCCAACTCAGTCAGCGGCGCATCCTCGCCGCCCGTCTGGTCTACATTGTACTGCGATTGTCCATGTCGCACCAAAATCAAATCCAACGCCATTTCTCCCTCTAATCCAAAACCCAACCCTCTTCCACTCGATCCATCCCCTGCATATCTCCGTCTACCCACCGCTGCGGCTGAGTACGCTGGCCAAGCCAGATACCCGTCCCCCAGCACGCGCCAAAGGCGATAAAGACCAGGCCAAGGGTGATCGAAACAAGATGGGCATCATACCGGTCGGTTGCGATGCCGGTCAAAAAGGTCGAGGAGGCATTGGCAAGCGTAAATAGCCCGATGTCCATCGAGAAAATCCGTCCGCGCACTTGATCAGGCGTCAACCGCTGGATAATAGTTGCGCTCAGCGACCAGTTGCTCCCCCAGCCCACATGAGCCATGACCACAACCAGCATTCCGAGCACGAGGCTCGAGGTTAGCCCAAAGAGGAAATATCCTGTGCCGGCCAGGAGAAACCCACAAACGATGACCCACTGCGCCCGGCTGATGCGCCCGGCCACCAGCGGCGCAACCAACAGCGGCCCGGCCAGAATTCCGATTCCACGCGCCATTCCCAAAAGGCCAATCCCGATTTCCCCCATCTTGAATACGCTAAAAGAAAAAACGGTCAGGAGAAGGATGACGCCGCCGGCCAGAGAACCGCCAGCCTTGACCATCAGCAGGGACAAGAGCTGCGGACGGCGAATCGCGTAATCGAAACCTTCCTTGAAATCGGCAAAGGGGTTGAGGGGAAGATGCCGGGCAGCATGGTCCTCGCCAAATGGGCGGCGAATCAGCCAAAGCATTGCCGCCGAAAAGAGGAATGAGAGCGAATTGATGACAAACGCCATATCCTTTCCAACCGTGGCAATGGCAATGCCTCCTACCAGCGCGCCGACGGCGAGCATTGCGCCCCAGGTCGAGTTCGACAGCGCATTCGCGGTATAGAGCTCGTCGCGCCGGACCAGGTTGGGAATGGCCGCGCTCGATGCCGGGTTGAAAAAGCTGCCAAAGACGACGAGCAACGCCATCAACACATAGATGAGCCAGATCTGGTCGGCGGTGCTCACGAGGATCATGCCGAGCGCAATCAGGGCCCGCGAGACATCCGCCACGATCATGATCTTGCGCCGGTCGAACCGGTCCACAATCGCGCCGGCCAGTGGGGTTAGAAAGAACGCGGGGAGTGTCGAGGTAATGAGGGCCAGTCCGGCCGCCAGCCCCGAGTTGGTCAACTCGAACACGATGGTCTGGACGGCGACATAGTTGAACCAATCGCCGAGCAGCGAAACCACCTGGCCGAGATAGAGCTTGCGATAATCCGAGTTGTCGCGGAGGATTTGATAGTAACCGGCGGCCACATTCAACATAAATGGTCCTACTTGGTTTTGGGCGGGTGCTGGGCCTGGTCATAAACCTTGGCGAACTCGACATCGAACGCCCGCAGCAGATTGATATCGTTATCGACGATCAGCAGGTTCTCGTCATTCTCCTCGTCCGCGCTATTCGAGAAATTGAATGAGCCAAAGATCACCGTCTGGCCATCGATGATAAAAACCTTGTGGTGCATCAAATACGGGTTGCCGTCCTGCCACACGTCTAGGCCGGCCTTTCTGAATTTGCCATACTCACTGTACTGGGTCTCTGAACCGGTGGTCTCGAACACCCCGCGCACCTTGACCCCGTTCTTGGCCCGTTCGAGGATTGCCGCCCCCATGTCGTCGTGGGTAAAAGAAAACGCCATAAAATCAATGGTCTTGGTCGCCGCCTTGAGTCGCGCCACAATCTTGTCGGCGACGTTGTCCTCCGGGGCAAAATAGTTCTCGACCGAAACCCCGTTAATCGTCAGCCTGGGCGTGGTACCGCCCGGCTTGCGCGCCCCCCCAAACTTTTTGTCCTTGAACATCTTTTCGAACGTGACTGTATAGTTCTGCGCCAGCTCGGGCGAGCGGATCAGGATACCGTTATTGTTATAACGATAGGTGTCATTTACCGTAAAGTTCCACGAGCCGGTCCAGACAGCGGCTCCGTCCACCACGACAAACTTGTCGTGCATGATGGCATTGGGATTGCCGCCCACGACCGGAATGCCCGCCGCTTGGAGCTGCTTGAATGACGCGTTCTCTTTGTCATCTTGCAGGGTATCGACATCCGTAACGATGCGGACGGTCGCGCCCCGTGTTTTAGCATCCAGCAGCGCCTGCGCCACATTCGGCAGATCGAGCTGATAAATCGCCATGTCCACGCTCCGCTTGGCCGAATTGATGAATGCCGTCAGCTTGTCGTCCAGGCTCCCGTGATGGTCCGCGGGATTATCCGGATACTTGGGAAAAGTGAAATAGATGTCATACCCGCTTGACGTGGAGGGTGTTATCGGCCCCGGGGGCGGCGTAATGCGATCCGCACTTCCAGCGCCCGCCCCGCGCAATGCGCCCAGCCCGACGACGATGAGCGCGAGGATAACGAAAACCGCAACGCCGATGAAAATCAAAGTCGAGTTGCGCACGATAGCCTCCTTGTGGAGATCGAGTTATAGGACAAGCATTACTACCGCATGTTCCACGCCGGGCTGACCAGTGACGTGAGCAGGGTCAGAAGCTCGTCACGCGAGAATGGCTTGCCGGCGGTCAGGACCGGTTCAAGCGTCACGACCGCCTGGGCGAGCGTCATATCCTTGTCCTGTCCGAGCGCGTTGATCGCAGCTACCGCCGCACGCACCCGTTTTCCTTCCGTCTGGGCAACCTGCTGGGCGGTTGCCTCGTCGTGCGCCGAGTTGATTCGGCGGGTGAGCCACTCCTCAGCCCATTTGAGAACGATCACGGCTTGCGCGTCGGTCAGGTTCGAGCGCAGGCGCTCATCTTCATACAAGCTTTCGGACGCACGCTCGGCAATGCGAGATATTGGATTCGTCGTCATGCTCGAGCTTCCTTTTTCAAGCAGCAGCCACGTTCTGTTTTTCCGGAGCGGCCGTCTGAACCACATCGATCAAACGCCGGGCCCAATACTGGTCAACATCCGGGCCGTCCAGCCATATCCGGTCGGGGGCGACCCGAATCCGGCCGGCATATTTCTGCCCCAGCCGCGCCATCCGCGTCGCGTCCTCCGACCGAAAGCGCACCAGCACCCGGTCCTCTTCCATCGTCATCGCGGCGACATTGGCGGCGCGCGCCGCGAGCTTGAGCCGCAGCAAAAAGAGCAGATTCTGGACCGGCTCGGGCGGGGCCCCAAAGCGGTCCTTGAACTCTTGTGTAATCTCGTCCACCTGCGCCCGCGCGGTCATCTCGGCCAGGCGGCGATAGATTCGCAGGCGCAAGGCTGAATCCGAGATATAGTCCTCCGGAATCTGCGCCTGGACCGGGAGATCAATATTGGGCGTATAGAGCAGGTCCCGGCTCGGCGGCGCGTCGCCGTTCGCCGATAGCGCCTTGTCCGCCGGCGCGGTCACCTGCGCGATTCGGTTCCGCTGCTCGTCCACCGCGTGTGCGAGGAGACGACAATAGAGGTCGAACCCAACCGCCGCAATGTGCCCGCTCTGCCGCGCCCCCAGCACATCCCCTGCCCCGCGAATCTCCAGGTCGCGCATCGCCACCTGGAACCCGGCGCCCAGTTCGGAAGCTTCGGCAATCGTCTGCAAGCGCGCACGCGCCTCCTCGGATAAGTGGGCGCGCTTGTCGTACATCAAGTACGCATAGGCGCGCGCCGCGCTCCGGCCCACCCGGCCGCGCAACTGGTAGAGTTGAGCCAGGCCGAACTTGTCTGCATTGTTGATGATCATCGTATTGGCGTTTGGAATGTCCAGGCCGCTCTCGATAATCGTCGTGCAGACGAGGACATCGTACTTGCCTGCCGCAAACTCGGCCATCACCGCTTCGAGCTGGTCTTCGGCCATCTGCCCATGCCCGATGCCGATGCGCGCTTCGGGCGCCAGCTTTTGCAGTTGCTGCGCGATAATACCAATACCACGCACGCGATTGTGGACAAAGAACACCTGCCCGCCGCGGTCCATCTCACGCAGGATCGCATCCCGTACGACGCTTTCATCATACCCTGCCACGTACGTCCGAATCGGCTGTCGCTCTTCAGGCGGCGTCTCGATTGTGCTCATGTCCCGCGCGCCGCTGAGCGAGAGATAGAGCGTGCGCGGGATGGGCGTCGCCGTGAGCGTCAACACGTCTACCTCCTGCCGCAACTGCTTGAGCCGCTCTTTATGAGTGACCCCAAAGCGCTGCTCTTCGTCGATAATCAACAGACCCAGGTCCTTGAACTCGACGTCTGGAGAGAGGAGGCGGTGCGTGCCAATGACAATGTCGACGCCCCCTTTTTTGAGCTTGTCGATAATCTCGTCCTGTTCCTGGTTGCTCCTAAAGCGCGAGAGCATCTCGACGACCATCGGGTAGGGCGCAAGGCGTTCTTGAAACGTATTGTAGTGCTGCTGCGCCAGCACTGTCGTCGGCACCAGAATGGCGACCTGCTTGTGGTCCATTACGGCTTTGAACGCCGCACGCAGCGCCACCTCAGTCTTGCCATAACCGACATCCCCGACGACGAGGCGGTCCATCGGGCGCGGCTGTTCCATATCCCCTTTCACCTGGTCGATAGCCTGCAGCTGATCGTCCGTCTCCACGTAAGGGAACGCCGCTTCAAACTCGCTCTGCCAGTTCGTATCCTTTGAATAGGCATGGCCGCTGACCACCTCGCGGGCGGCGTATAGTTCGAGCAATTCGTGCGCGATGTCAGCAACGGCGCGCTGGGTCCGTTCCTTGATCAGCCCCCACTCGGCGGTCCCCAGTCGTTGAAGCGCAGGCGCGTGCCCGCCGGGGGCGACGTAGCGACTGAGCCGGTCAATCTGGTGGACCGGGACGTAGAGCCGGTCACCGTGCGCATATTCGAGGAACAGGTATTCGCGCTCGCCACTCCCCAGGTCCATCTTGTGCAGACCGCGAAAGACGCCGATGCCATGGTCCACGTGCACCACATGGTCGCCAATCGCCAGGTCGGCAAAGAAAGCCTCGGGCGACTGGGGCCGGTTCGGGCGCGCGACCAGCCGGCGCGCTCGGGGTCGCTGCCAGCCAAAGATTTCGGCGTCGGTCAAGAGATGTAATTGAGAATTCGGCCCACCCGCTTGCGAATCCGGGATTTCCAGTTTCCATCCTTCATCCAGCGCCCCGCGCACGAGCGCAATGTGCCCCGGTTCGGGAATTTCGCGGAGGTCGAGATGCGGCTTGACGAAAACATCGCGCTCGCGCAACAAGTCGGCAAGCCGTTCGCTCTGACGCGAGACGACGATCACGCGCGCCTTGTCGTTATGCCATTTGAGCAGCTCGTCGACGACCTTACCCATCTGCCCGCCGAGGCGGGGACCGGCCACGAACGGCAAGCGCGGCAGTTCCGCCGGCGATTGATAATCAAAGAGCAGGCGCGAATAGGCAAACATCTGACTGCGCAGTTCTTGCCAGGTGAAATAGGGACGCTTGAGCCCGCGCGGCGCCTCGCCCCGGCTTTCGAGGTCACGACGGACTTCTTCCGCCTGGGTTTCGAATTGCTCGGCTGCCGTCTCAACCTCCTGCCAATCCTCCACTGCAATGAACGAATGGCGCGGCAGGTATTGGACAAGCGACGCCGGCTGGGGATTGAAATAGGGGAGATAAAATTCGATGCCGCGAAAGCGCCGCCTGTTTTCGAGCGCTTCCAGGTCCTGGCGAAAGGTCGTCGCCGCAACCGGGTGGGTGGTATTCAGATCGAGGGCGCGCACCGCGGCGATCACCTCAGGAGCGCGGGCAAGCTGCGCCTCGCTCGCAGGGGTGACGACCAGCTTTCCTGTCACCTCGCGCGAACGCTGGGTCTCTGGATCAAAGCGGCGGAGCGATTCCACTTCATTCCCAACAAATTCGATGCGGACCGGGTCGCTCTCCGACGGGACCCATATATCCACAATACCGCCGCGCCGGCTGAACATGCCGGGTGACTCGACAACCGGAGATGGCTCATAACCGAGGTCTACCCAGCCAGCCAGCAACGCCTCCAGCCCGATGCTCTCGCCGCGCCGCAGGACCGATATCCCGGCGCGGAATTCTTCTGGGCGGACAGTATAGGGCATCAGAGCGCGAACGGTGGTGACGACGATCGCGTTCTGGTTGTTCTCTTGCGCCAGGGTTGTGAGCGCGGCGAGACGCGCCGCGATCGAATCGGCGCTCCAGGGGACCCGCTCATACAACAGCGGGTCCGGCTCTGCAAAATAGGCGACCCGCTCCGGGGTTCCAGTCCAAGCCTGGAGTTCCAGAAGTAACTGGCGCGCCCGTTCTGCCCGTGCGGTGACAATGAGCAGTGGCCGCGCCAGAGCGCGCTGCAAGGCGGCCAGCACAAAGGGCCGCGCCGCTTCGAGCGTCTCCAACGATTCGGCGTTCGGCGTCCCCGCTTGCAGGCGCGCGACGACCGCTTGAAATTCAGGCGTCCCCTCCAGGAGAGGCACGAGTACAGCAAGATTCATCCGTTATACAAATTCATCGCTCTTTCGATGCCTTCAGTCAGCCAGACATCCAGCGCATCCATTGCGCGCGTCCATACCGGGTCCAACTCCGTCTGTTCCTGGTCCGAGAAATTGCCCAGCACGTGACCGATATCCTCCCGAGTGGACGGCCGACCAATGCCGATGCGCAGGCGCGCGAAATTGCTGTGCCCCAGTGCGCCAATAATGGATTCCATGCCATGATGCCCGCCGGCGCTTCCCTGGGGCCGGAGCCGAAGCCGGCCCAGAGGCAGATCCAGGTCATCGTAAACAATAATTATATCATGGCTGGGGACACGGTAAAAAGAAGCGAGCTTGCCGACCGGGATGCCGCTCTCGTTCATATAGCTTTGCGGCTTGCACAGCAGCACCCGCTGCTGGCCCTGAACATCGCCCTCGGCAATCAGCGCATCAAAACGCCGCCGTGAAAACCCGAGGTGATGCCGCTCGGCATAGTGATCGAGGAGGATAAAACCGACATTATGACGATTGAGCGCATACCGGATGCCCGGATTGCCCAGACCGACAATCAGTTTCCGCGGCGCATCCGATTCCGGGCCGTGGCGACCGAGGTGACGCGTCAACCATTTTGCAGAGGGAGGCATTTCGTCGAATGGGCTATAATACGCGGCGCACGTAAAAGATGACGCCGACGACGAGCATGATGCCGGCCATCGCCAGCGCGCCAAAGATGAACGCGCGCATATAGCCCGAAAACATATCACCCAGCGCGCCGCTGATTCCACCGAGGTTAATGCCGCCGGGGATCCCGGTGCTGGTGTTACCGGGGGAGGCCGTTCGCGTGGTGACTGCCGTAGGCTGACCGGTCGTCTGCGCCGGCCCACCGGGCTGCTGCCCTCCCAAGATGAGAATGGTCGGGAGCGGCGTGGGCACAACGCTGGTGGGAACCGGGCCCTCGGTCTCCGTCGGTGCGGGTGTAGCGGGTATATCGGTGGGTTGGACCGGCGCCGAGTTTTGCACGACCAGGCCGGTGACCAGCGCCTCGCAATAGTTGCCGGTGGTGTCGACCACGCGCAACCGCAGGCTGTAGCTCCCATCGGGCACCGAGGCGCTATCCCAGACTGCAAGCTGTCCGCCGTTTACCGACTGCCGGACCAGTCCGCTGAAAACGGTAAACGCATCCCGTCCCTGCGGAGAGAATTCAAGCTTATAATACTGAAAATCGCTGGGGAGGGCGGCCGTTCCCTCAACCTGCACAACGCCGTTCACTGTCGCGCCCGACGCCGGCGAGGTAATCGCGGCATTGGTGGAAGAACAGTTGAGGCGTGGCGGCGCAGCCAGGCCGGGCGTAACGACAAAAACGAAACCTGCCAGGAGGATCAGGACGACAACGATTGCGCTAAAAAACGGTTGGGCCCTCATACGGTAGAGCACCTCTCTTGATGATTCAGAACCGGGCGCTGTCGTACAAGTCCATGGAAAGAACCTGCTGGACCTGCCGCCAGATTAGCACGAGTCTAGCATCGAAAAGCGTTAAAGGCAAATGAAAGATGAGTTTTGCCGCCGGTAAACCGCTATCAGAGATGTGCAGTGACGAACCAAAACCGGCTCATTTTGACAGATCAAGCGCTTGATGCTAACATGACCGCCACGGGCGAGTAGCTCAGTTGGCTAGAGCATCCGGCTTACATCCGGAAGGTCGCGGGTTCGAGCCCTGCCTCGCCCATTTGTATGATCAAGACACGCTCTGCAGAGCTATTTGAACGCGCGCGACAGACGATTGCCGGTGGGATCAACTCGTCCACACGCGGGCTCAATATCGGCTGGCGGCCCTATCCCCCGTTCATCCATCACGGCGACGGCTCGCACCTTTTTGACGTCGACGAGAACGAGTACATCGATTACATCCTCGGCCACGGCCCCCTCATCCTCGGTCATCGCCCCCCGGCAGTAACACAGGCGGTCGTGAATGCCATCCAGGAATACGGCGCGCTCTTTGCCCTCCCGTACGAACTGGAGCAAATGGTCGCGGAAAAGATTCACGGGCATATGCCTTCGATGGAGCTGCTCAAGTTCTGCAACTCGGGCTCTGAGGCGACCCACTATGCCGTTCGCCTGGCCCGCGCCGTGACCGGGCGCGACAAAATCGTCAAATTCGAAGGGCAATATCACGGCTGGACCGACGTGACGGAATTTTCCTATCATCCCGCCGTCAAGGACCTCGGCTCCCGGCTTCGCCCCCGAACGATTCCCGCGGCCATCGGCACACCCATAGAATTCGCCCAGCTCATCATCACCCAGCCGTGGAACGACCCCGAAACCCTGAGCAAAACCATTCGCGACCACCGCCACGAGATTGCCGCGATCATCACCGAGCCGGTCATGGCCAACTGCGGCGTCATCCCCCCCAAACCGGGGTATCTCGAATTCCTTCGCCAGATCACCCGCGAGAACGATATCCTGCTCATCTTTGACGAAGTGATTACCGGCCTGCGCGTCTCACTCGGCGGAGCACAGGAATATTACGGGGTCCGCCCGGACATTACCGTGGTGGGCAAGGCGCTCGGCGCCGGCTTTACCGTCTCAGGGTATGGGGGCTCGCGCGAGGTAATGGAACCGGTGGCGCGGGAGGAGGTGCTGCACGCGGGGACCTTTAATGCGAACGTCGTCGCCATGAGCGCGGCCTATGCGACCCTGTGCGAATTGGAAAAACCGGGGACCTACGAGCGGATGGAGGCGCTTGCCGGCCGGCTCGCCGCCGGCATTCGCGACATTCTCACGCAGGCAGGCCAACAGGTCCAGGTCCAGCACATCGCCTCCTTCTTCCAGGTCTATTTCTCGCCCAAACCGATCGGCGAGTACCGGGATGCGGCAACCTACGCCGACCAGGCGAAATTCCGCGCCCTTCACCAGGCCCTGCGCGCCCGCGGGGTCCTCGTCTACCCCTATCCCTTTGGCCGCTGGTTTCTCTCCACCGCCCACACCGACGCCGATGTCGAGGCCACCCTGGCTGCCGTAGAAGACGCGGCGAAAGAGTTGTAACGACTGAAATGACCCCAAACGAACTTGTCCAAACCGGCACTGAAATCGTGAACCAGGCGCGCGAGCACGGCGCAACCATCCGCCTTTGCGGCGGAGTCGCCATCTATGCGCGCTGCCCGAGCATCGAGTCGCACCCCAAACTGCAACGCGAGTATGGCGACATGGATTTTATCGCGCCCGTCAGCGCGTGGAAGGTCATGCCCGACTTGTTTATCTCGCGCGGCTTTCGCATGAAGGTGAATTCCCAGGACCGGGCAACCTTTACCCGGGAGGGACTCACCGTGGATGTGCACGGCACCGCCTATCGCGACTATTTCACATTCGACCTGGGGGCGCGACTCGCCGCGGACCCGCTCACCCTCCCGCTGGTTGATCTCTTGCTGCTCAAGCTCCAGCGCGTGCAAATGGCGGAAAAGGATATTCAGGATGCCATCGCGCTGCTCGTCGACCACCGCGTCGCAAGCGCGGCACGCTCTGATCGTGACCAGCAATCAGAGTTAACCGACAAGTACGATGCGAGCGTGCCGGAAGGTGACGATGAGATTATCGATCGCGCCTATCTCTACAAGCAGACCAACGTGAACTGGGGACTGTGGACTACAGTCTTTGACAATACCGTCATGCTCGAAAAGATTTTCGACCGCTATCTCGAACCCGAAGAGGCGCAGCTCGCCTGGCGGCGCATCGAGCTGATCCAGGAGGTCATGGACGCTCAGGGAAAATCGTTCGGCTGGTGGCTCCGCGCCATCCCCGGCAAGCGGATGAAATGGTATCAGGAACCGGTCAAGCAAGCCGAACCGGAGCCGGTGCAAGTGAGGATGTGATGGCAGCGATTTACAAACTCCCGTTGGTACTCAACCCCCAACCTGAAGGGGGCTATACAGTGACCTGTCCCCTCTTACCGGATCTGGCACACGCCCCATTCTCTTTACACCGGGATTCTCAGCCCCAGACTAAAGGGTAGCTCGCTCTTGGCTGTTTGCTGTTGGACCAGGTTTCTGAATTTGGGCGTGTAATTCGGAAAGACCGCGCCCAGGTTGCTATTCCCCAGTCGCTTGTACACGATCTCACCCAGCACATCGCGGAAATCGGTCGTCACCGCCAGGTCCCCCGGACCATAAAGTTTGGCCTGCGCCAACCCCGGCCAATCCCCGTACACCTTACCGCCGTTCACTCCCCCACCGAGCACAAACATCACATTGCCATGCCCGTGGTCCGTGCCGTGCGATGAATTCTCCTCGACCCGCCGCCCGAACTCGGACATGGTGACAACGGTGATCTGCTTCATACGGTCCTGCAGGTCGGTATAGAACGCGCTCAGGCCATCCGCCAGGTCGCCGAGGAGCCGCGCCATCTGCCCGGTCTCGCCCCCCTCCTGTTGGTGCGTATCCCAGCCGCCAATATCCACCGCCGCGACCTCGACCCCGATCTCCCCCTTGAGCAACTGGGCGAGCGTCTGGAGTGCCTGACCGAAATACCCCTGCGGGTACCGGGCGCCGTTCGCCGGCGTATATTTCCCCTGCGCAACCTTGGCGAGCGCCTGCATCGCCCCCAGCGTTTGCTGCCCTTCGACCTGGAGAAAATCGCCCCCTTCATAGAGCGCGGCGATGGTCTGCTGGATCCGGGCAATCTCAGCGTTATCTCCGCGCAGGTGAAAGTCGGCAATCGACTGAAGCGCAATCGCCGGGATGGGCCCGCGCAGGCTCTGCTGCACAATCGCGCCCAGGCCCACGGCGCGAAAGGGCGACTTGTTGTCCGATGCCTTGACCTGGAGATGCCGCCCGATCCAACCGGTCGCCATCGCCTTTTCGCCCGGCGTCCCGCGCTCCAGGTAATCCATCGCGTCAAAATGCGAATGGGTTGGGTCAGGTGAGCCGACCGCATGCACACTCGCCAGCACCTTTTGGTCGTACAGCTCTTTGAACGGCCGCAACGCGGGATGTAGCCCAAACATCCCGTCGAGGTCAATCGTGCTGTCCGGCTGGGCCGCCCTGGGCTGCACAATCGCAATCGTACTGCGCGCCCGGTAATAATCGGGGTCGCCGTGCGGAACGAGGATATTGAGCCCGTCCGCGCCGCCGCGCATAAAGATCGCCACCAGCACATCCCCCCTCGGCGCAGCATCGTTCGACCGCAGCGCCACCCGCGGCATCCACGCGGGCCACGCCAGCATCCCCATCGCCAGCACTCCGCTCTTTTTCAACAGATCCCGTCGCTTGAGCTCGTCAAACATTTCCCGTCCCTCCCATAAAACCAATGAACCAATGGAACAATTACCAATTGGGCAATTGGTTCATTAAACATTGAGTCATTATCGATATTGAAAGTGCGGCGATGAAAGGATCAACGCCACCAGGTTTGCCATGGCGGCCGGAGCGGCCTTTTTGTTCGATCCCGCGGCGTTCATATAGGCAATCAGCTTGCTCCGGTCCGCATCGGGCAGCGGGCGGTGAAGCAGGCGCTGCGCCCAGAAATCGACCGCCGCGTCCGGCGTCCGCAGGTTCACGCCGGCAGGGACTGCGAGGTCCACGTGTACGCCATTTGCCCGGTTCGCGACCAACGCCAGCGCAAGGTTCCAGCGCGTCAACAGATTGTTCGAGTTGATCCACGCGCCGGCGGCATCGGGAAAACCATTCGGTGCCTCCCACATAAAGGGAATTTGCCCCATCGCTCGGAGCGCCGCTGCGATCACCGGGCCGGCCCCGGCATTCTGCGGAGCATTGCCCCCCCCGTTCTTGCCATTGCCCGGCGTCGAGCCGGTCGCCGCCCCGGCCGGTTTTGCGCCCAGCGCCCGGACGGTCGATGCGACGAATTCGAGTGGGCGCTTGACCTTTTTGCCGAACGACTGCTTGAACTCATCCGAGTGCAAGATCGTGCTCACCACTGCGCGGATATCGCCATCTGTCTTTTGAAAAGTATCCGTAGCCTTCGCCACCAGGCTGGCCGGCGGGTCGTCCGCCACAAAGCGGCGCACCAGCTTGGTCGAGATAAACTCAGCGGTCTTCGGATGACCGGCCAGGATGTCGAGCACCCGCTCGCCATCCTTGACGCCGCCCCCCGCCGGGATCGCCACCCCGAGCACATGCTTGTCGCCATTGTCGTGTAGATTATTACGGAACAGGAACTTCCCGGCCCCTGCATAATCGACGCCCAGCAGTTCCTGCTGCGGGCCGCTGACGGACCACCCGGTCAGGCAGCGCGCCACTTCCTGCACATCGGCCTGGGTATAACCGCCGTCGACGCCGAGCGTGTGCAGCTCCATCAGCTCGCGTGCATAATTCTCGTTCGGCACTCCCTTGACGTTCGTCTGATTGTCGAGATACACGAGCATCGCGGGGCTGTGGGCGCTCGCGCCGAGCAGGTCGCGGAACTTGCCGAAGGCATATTTGCGAATGACCTCGCGGTCGTCGACCAGCTTGAGAAAGCGGTCCTGGTTTTTCAAGATATAGATACTGAAATGGTTCGACCAGAAATCGACCATCACCTCCAAAAGCTGGCGCTCGCTGAAAATCTGGCGCAGCACGGTCGCCTGGATCACCTCGGTCAAAATGGCATACGCCTCTTGCGGCGAGGGCATCGTCACCGGCCCGGCATTGCTTCCGCCAAATAACCCGATGAACCCTTCGACCGCCGTCTGCGCATCGATGATCGTCCCCTGGCTATCGCGCAGCCGCTTGAGCCGCTGCTGCTCTTGAATATCGCCATACACCTGGGCGAGATCGGCAACGCTCATGTTGAGCGTCGTAAACGACAGGAGCATCCGGTCCATGGCGGAATCGTCGATCTGTGTGGGGCTCAGTTGCTGCTCGATATACGCGTCTACCCCCATCCCCTGCACCCGCTCGACATCGCCAGGCCGCGGGCCAAATCCAGCGCGCAGGAGGACGAGCACCGCGGGGTCCACCGTCCCGATCTCGCTCGCGGGCGCCCAGGCAATCGGATACACACCCGCGCCGTTTGACATATACCCGGCCGGCATCGGCTCGTCGAGCTGTCCCGCCCAGAGAGGAACGGCGAACAGTGCTGCGGCCCAGGCCGAGCCTTTCAGAAAATCACGTCGTGAGAGGGTCTTGTCACTCATATACATTCCTGCCCTTTTTCATTCCCATTACGCACCCTTTGCTCGATACCTTCCCATTATGCCCAATCTTTATCACATAGTCATTAAACCCTTGTAAAATCGATGTAAAAAAAGACCTCCCACAGTATAAACCGTGAGAGGTCAGAGTGACCCGCCAGGGATTTGAACCCCGAACCTTGGCATTAAGAGTGCCCTGCTCTGCCAGTTGAGCTAGCGGGCCATCGTCAACAGTTGGCTATTCTAGCACGCTTGCGCACGATTTGCAAATTTTCGCATATTCCGGTTAACATGAGGCGGCAAAGGAGACGGAAAAATGCCGCGTATCCATCTGTTCATACTCTTCTTGATTCCCTTTCTATTCGCCGCCTGCGCCGCGCCTTCCCCCACCCCATCGCGTACCCGCGCCGCGCCAACTGCATCCAGTGTAATGCCGGCCACCTCGGTAGCGCCTTCACCGGCTCAAACGGTCGCCGAAGCGACCAGCACCCGACAACCGACCCTCGTCCGCTCGGCAAATCTCCCCCTGACTCCCTTCCCGCCGGAAGGGATTACGTGTGGGGCCATCCGGCTTGACCGTGGCGGCCCACAGCCCCTCTCACCCAACGCTGCGAGCATCGAAAACTGTTTTGCAGACGCCGTTCAGCAATGCCAAAAGGCCACGCTCGTCCTGACGGTGATCGATCCTGACGAGGGCATCCTGCACACCTTTACGACTCAAAAAGCGCCAAACCGGTGCGACGTCGTGGACTCGGTCCAGCACTATAATTTCTACACCCAGGCCACGACAAAGCACATCTACACCTGCGACGATTTCGCCAGGCAGGCGAACGGCCTCATCTTTGTCACCTGCGGCGATGAGAACGACATCCTCCTGCCCGCAACGCTGCCCTGATACACCTGAGAGCGAAAAGGTAAAACCGATTTGACACGCGCGGGGGTTGGCGTACAATGCCTGTGCAGTTAAGCCCGCCTAGCTCAAACGGATAGAGCAGTTCCGTCCTAAGGAAAAGGTTGGGGGTTCGAGTCCCTCGGCGGGCGTATAGGCAATAACGATGAACCCCGCCTCATACGAGGCGGGGTTCGCTCATTCACACAGACATCGGCGGGCGGCGTTCTCAGTAGCCTGCCGTCGGA
>JBAVQS010000241.1:0-13083 GCA_049694275.1 Anaerolineae bacterium
GAGTTGCTGCACGAGTTCATCGTTCGTCATGGTGCTTTCACGATACACGTTTGGGCGGCCAAGTTCAATCCGACTTGTTGGCGATTGACTCGGCGCGACCCCAAACTCGAATGCGGTAAACAATTACCTCCGAACACAAGCCAGGCGCGAAGGAGATTGCCATCCTGCCGCGTGCGGAGGGAGGCACGGAAAAGGTTCAACGCCACGGCGAGCCGGCGCAGGCGCTGCCCGACGCGCAAATTATCGAGCTGGCGCAGCTCGCCAAGCACATCGCAGACCATTTTGGATCGCCGCAAGACATCGAGTGGGCATGGGCAAAGGGACAACTCTATCTTTTGCAAGCCCGTCCGATTACTTCGCTCTATCCCTTGCCGGAAAATCTCAAGCGGGATGAGAGTCTGCACGTCTTGATCAACTTTAATTCGATCCAGGGTGTTACGGAGCCGCTGACCCAATTGGGTATCGACGCGCTGCGCCTGATATTTGCCGGCGTGCCGAAATTGCTCCACCTGCACGTCTCAATGCAAGAGATCCTCCTTGACGCGGGTAATCGCCTTTTTCTGGATTTCACCGCGCTCGTCCGCGATCCCTCCCTCCAAGGGCTGGCCCTGACCTTTCTCGCGCAAACGGACCCCGGCGCGCGGGAAATCGTGCTACGCCTGATCCATGAACGGCGCATTACGCCGCAGCGCACCCTCACGCCGTGGCGCGCGTTCACCCTTCTCCTCGCCGCGCTCCCCCTCGCCCGCCGGGTTCTCGCCGCGGTGATCGCGCCGGATCAAATGCGCCCGCGCGTCATCGCCCAGGCGGACCGGTTTATTGCACGCGCGCAGGAGCATGCGCGCAGCGCGAGCGATTTGGGCGCGCGGCTGCGGGCGATGGAAAACGATCTGTCCGCTGCGGAAGACATTAGTATCAATGCCATGCCGACCGTGCTCCCCGCCTTTGCTGCCATCCCCATCGTCGATCGGTGGCTGGCGGAATGGCTGGGCGAAAAACCGGGCGCGGCGCTCGAATTGATGCGCGGCCTGCCCGGCAATCTTACGATAGCGATGGACCTGAAACTGTGGGCTGCCGCGCAAGCAATTCGCGGGGATACGGCGGCCTGCGAGTGGCTGCGTACACAACCGGTCACCGGATTGGTCGAGGCGTACCGCCAAGGGCAATTACCGCCGACTGCGCAGCGGGCGCTCGACGAATTTCTGCAAGAATATGGCATGCGCGGCGTCGCCGAGATTGATTTGGGCCGGCCGCGCTGGCGCGATGATCCGACACCCATCCTGCAAACGCTGCTGGCGTATCTGCAGCTTACCGACTCCGAGCGCGCGCCCGATGCCATTTACCGACGCGCATCCGAGCAAGCCGAGCGCCTTACGCGTGAGTATCTGACCCGTATAAGGCGGACGCGTTTCGGATGGCTGCGCGCCAAACTATTTGCGGCTGTCATTCGGCGGATGCGCCTCCTTGCCGGGCTGCGTGAGGCGCCGTTATTCTACCTGGTCTGCGTGAATGACATCTATCGCGCCGCGCTGCTTGACGCGGCGCGTGACCTTGCCGCTCACGGACAACTGGAACGCGCCCAAGATATTTTCCTTGTCCCATTGGGAATATTAAAGCGCTTTGCCGGCGGCGAAACGATGGATTTGCTCAAGCTCGTCGCCGCAAACCGCGCCGGCTATGACCGCGAAGCGGCGCGCAAGCAAATGCCGCGCGTGTTCCTCAGCACCGGAGAAGCATTTTACGAGGGAATGAGTGACGCCACGGCGAATGGAAACGAGTTGGTCGGCGATGCGGTTTCGCCCGGCGTAGCGGAAGGTCGTGTGCGCGTCATGCTCGACCCGCACGGCGCCCATTTAGAGCTGGGCGAGATCCTTGTTTGTGCGTCCACCGATCCAGGGTGGACGCCGCTGTTCCTCACCGCAGGCGGTCTGGTGATGGAAATCGGTGGGATGATTACTCACGGTTCGGTCGTCGCACGAGAATACGGCATTCCGGCTGTCGTCGGCGTTCACAATGCGACGACGCGGCTGCAGACCGGGCAGCGCGTGCGCGTGGACGGCAACCGGGGGCGCGTGATTGTATTGGCATAGTCGGGGTATTGACCCCTTCTCCCCTCCGTGTTAGAATCGCGACTCATAACACAAAGGGGGTAGGGACATTGGACCGCTCCGCTCCAAGCCAGGGCTCCCATCCGGCTATTCGTACGCTCCCTAACATTATCGCCGCTCATGCCGACACTAGCCCTGATTCGATTGCCTTGTTGGCGCCCGGACAGGCGCCGCTCACTTATCGACAACTCGCCACTGAAATCGACATCGCCGTACAGCAGCTCCATTCTTTTGGAATTGAGCGGCAGGACCGCGTTGCCATCGTCCTGCCCAATGGGCCGCACATGGCAGTGGCCTTTCTCGCCGTCGCCGCGTGCGCCGTGAGCGCGCCGCTTAATCCCACCTATCGCGCCGAGGAATTTGATTTCTTTCTCTCGGATCTCCGACCGAGGGCGCTCGTCGTTCTGGCTGGACAGCCGGACTCGACAGCGGCGCAGGTCGCCAACAAACAGCGGGTTCCCATTATCGAGCTTGTTCCTGATCTAAAAACCGCAGGCGCATTTACGCTTGCCGGCCGGACAATGCCTACCGCCAACAAGGCAGAGCCGCCGCGACCGGATGAGGTTGCCCTCGTTCTACACACCTCCGGCACCACCTCCCGCCCCAAACAGGTCCCGCTCACACACGCCAATCTCTACGCCTCCGCCCACCATGTTCAATCGTCGCTCGAGCTCGGCCCACAGGACCGCTGTCTGAATGTGATGCCCCTCTTTCACATCCATGGACTCGTCGCCGCGGTCCTCTCGTCGCTTGTGGCCGGTGGGAGCGTGGTCTGCACCCCGGGATTTGACCCGACCCGGTTTTATGAATGGCTCGCCGAACATCGACCGACCTGGTATACCGCAGTCCCGACGATGCACCAGGCAATTCTCGCGCGTGCGGATTCGGCGCAAGCCATGCGCCACAGCGCGCTGCGTTTTATCCGCTCGTGCTCGTCCGCCCTGCCCCCCGCGGTCATGGCCGGATTAGAAGCGCGATTCGACGCGCCAGTGGTTGAAGCGTACGGCATGACCGAAGCGGCGCACCAGATCGCGTGCAATCCCCTTCCACCCCGGGCGCGCAAACCGGGATCGGTCGGACTCCCTACCGGCGTCGGCGTCTGCATTATGGATGACCTGGGGAATCTCCTCCCGCCGAACCGCACGGGCGAAATCGCCATCCGGGGCCCGAATGTGATGCACGGCTATCACAACAACGCCGAGGCCAATGCCCGCGCGTTTATCGACGGCTGGCTCCGCACCGGCGACCAGGGCTATTTCGACGACGACGGCTATCTTTATATCAACGGCCGTATCAAAGAGCTCATCAATCGCGGCGGCGAGAAAATCTCACCTCGCGAGATCGATGAGACGCTCTTACAGCATCCCGCCGTGGCGCAGGCCATCACCTTTGCAATGCCCGATCCGGCGCTGGGCGAGGAGGTGGCCGCCGCTGTCGTCCAAAAAGCCCCTGTCACCGAAAGCGAACTGCGCCACTTTGCAGCTAGCCGGCTCTCCTACTGGAAGGTCCCGCGCCGCATCGTGTTTGTCGCCGAGATACCCAAAGGACCGACCGGCAAACCCCAGCGCATCGGGCTGGCCGAAAAACTGGGTGTGACCGGCGGGGATGAACCGGATGACCCTTCGGCGCTGCTTGCGCCCCGCACTCGTACCGAAGAGACCCTCGCCGCAATCTGGCGTCGGGTGCTCAAGCGCGAGGCTGTCGGCGTCGACCAGACCTTTATGGACCTGGGAGGCAATTCCATCCAGGCCGCAGAGATTGCGGGGGAGGTCCGTTCCTGCCTGGGTGTTTCCTGCGCCATCCCCGATTTTTTCAAGGGGCTCTCCATCGCCGATCAGGCGCGCCAGATCGACGCCGAACGAACTGCACAGGGGCGCGCCGAAGGATGACGCCCACAGTCACGACAGAACGTATGGACACGCCGGCCGCTATGAGTGGGCGGCCGCTGGATGTGCTCATCCTGTACGAGGGCGAATATCCGGGCGGTGATTTTGGGCACTCGATTGCCGATGGGTTTCGGGCGCATGGTTGTCGCGTCGAGTTTGCCGACCGGTCCCAACCCTGGTCCGGCGCCTTTGATGTGACGTTGGCCTACGGCCCCTTCCACCGCGAATCCAGCATGATTCCTCCGGCGCAGCATCTACTCTCTCTCCCACCGGAGCGACGCCCAATCTTTATCTGGTGGCTGACGGAAGGGGTGCCCGACCCGGGTTTGCCGCAACTCCTCGTCCAGGCGGCAGCACGACTGCGGGTTGCACTCGACCGGTCACCGCTTGCATCGCTCGCTCCCGGCTTTGCGATGCGCGGCCACCGGCTGCGGGTCCTGGGGGAATTGCACTGGCTTGCCGAGCGCCGAATCCTCGACATTCTGGCCGTGACCTCCGCCTCGCGCGCGGCTTATCTTGCGCGTACCGGTCTGAGTCCGATTACACTGCCCCTCGGATATCATGCCCTCTACGGGGACAACCAGGGTCTGGAACGCGATATCGACGTCTGTTTCCTGGGGCAGCTTGCGCCGCGACGGCGGATGGAACGTCTCGACCAGGTGCGGCGCGAGTTGGCCCGGCGCGAGATCCAGGTCACCCTGGCATCAGACCTGTATTGGAAAGACCGGACCGAATTTCTCAACCGCAGCAAGCTGATGATCAATATCCTCCGCGCCTCACAGGACTTTGTCGGCCAGCGCTTTTTGCTCGCGGCCGCCAACCGGGTTCTCGTCGTCTCCGAACCCATCGCCGATCACGCCCCGTTTGTCCCCGGGCGGCATATTATCATCACCCCACTGTCAGAGATGGCCGCGACGATCGAGCACTATCTGCGGCATCCCGCCGAGCGCGAGCGCATTGTGCAAGAAGCGTACCGGTTTGCCACTACGGAATTGACAATGGTCCACGAGACGGGGATCTTGTTGACGCGTGCACGCGAGCTGATGGCGGCGCGCCGCCTGGGGCAAAAGAGCGTATGAGCGAAATAAAAGTGGAAACGACCCCGCTGCTCATTCTGGGCGCAGGGACATTTGCACTGGAGGTCGCCGATCTCGTTTCTGATCTGCCCGGCTATGAGGTGTGCGGTTTTGCCGTGAGCCAGCCGCCCTATACGCCGGGCGCGACGCTGCTGGACCGGCCGATCTATTGGGTCGATGACCTCGCCGCGTTCGGCCCTTCCTGTCATGCGGTCTGCGCCATCGTATCCACCACACGCTGGAAATTTATCGAGCGCGTCAAGCGCTTCGGAATCCCCTTTGCCACAATCATTCATCCCAGCGCCCGTGTGTCACGCACGGCGCGGGTGCGCGCGGGAACAATAATCAGCGCGGGAGCGGTCATTTCCGCTTATGCCGAGATCGGCGAGCACGTGATCGTCAACCGCGGCGCGTTGATCGGCCACCATGTGAAATTGGGCCACTATATCACCATTTCGCCGGGGGTGAACATTGGCGGGAGCGTCTCGATCGGGGAACGGACCTATGTCGGCCTGGGGGCGATGATCCTCGAACAGCGTGTCATCGGCGAGGCAGCACTCATCGGCGCGGGTGCGCTGGTCAATCGCGATGTGGCCGCGCATGTGCTCGTCACCGGCAACCCGGCGACGGTTGTCACCGGGAACGTCGACGGGTATTGATTACTCCCCAATGATCTTGACGAGCACCCGCTTTCTCCTGTTCCCGTCAAACTCGCCGTAAAAGATCTGCTCCCACGGGCCGAAATCAAGCTTGCCGTCCGTCACGGCGACGACCACTTCACGACCCATGACCTGCCGCTTGAGATGCGCGTCGGCGTTATCCTCGCCCGTGCGGTTGTGCTGGTACCGGCTGACCGGCTCGTGCGGCGCGAGCCCCTCCAACCAGGCCTCGTAATCGTGGTGCAGGCCGCGCTCGTCGTCGTTGATAAAGACCGACGCCGTGATGTGCATGGCGTTGCAGAGCACCAGTCCCTCGCGGATGCCGCTCTCGCGCAGACACTGCTCGACCTGCGGCGTCATGTTCACAAACCCGCGCCGCGCGGGGATATTGAACCAGAGTTCTTTGCGGTAACTTTTCATTTTCTTTAATCCGTATTCGATTTCGGCTAGAGCCGGTCGTTGATGTCCGGCCGCCGGCCGCGCACGATAAACTCAAGGACCCTTTTGATGCGTCGTTCGCGCGTCTCGGGCTTTTTCGCATCCTCAATCAGGTTGACGTACATGCGAAGGGTCGCGGGAGTGAGCCTGGCGAAATTCTCTTGCGCTTGCGGGTTGGCCGTGACCGCGCGGGCCAGGTCCGGCGGCACGACCGGCGGGGGGAGACTTTTGGCGCGCGGCATGCGCTCGGGATGGGGATAGGTCACCCGGGCAAGCCCCGCCGCAGTCATCCGTCCTTCCTTGATCATTTGGGCGACGCGTTGTTTATTCGACAGGGACCACGCGCTGCCCGGCCGGCGCGGCGAGAACTTTTGCACGTAATAGGCTTCGTTCACCCGCTGGACCGTGCTGTCGATCCAGCCAAAGCAGAGCGCCTCTTGTACCGCCTCATCATACGGAACACGCGGCCGGTCGCTCCCCTTTTTGTAATAAATCAGCCAGATCTCGGGCTCGGTCGCGTGATTCTCTTCAAGCCACGCCCGCCATTCATCACGCGTTTTGCAATAGATCGTCTTGCCGATTTTCATTTCGCCTCCCCGGCTCCGGCTAACTGCTTTTGCAGATAATACCGCTTGTGGCCGGTCGGGAAATTGTCGAGCACGCCAAAGACGGTATAGCCGAGCTTTTGATAGAACGGAAGCGCCTGAAAGCTCATTGTATCGAGATGAACGGCATGGCAGCCACGGTCACGCGCCGACTCCTCGGCCGCAGTCAGCAGCCTGGTTCCCCAATCCTGGCCGCGCAAGCTCTCGTCGATCCAGAGCAACTCGACATGCAGCCACTCCCAATGCGTACCGCCAACCAGACCACCCACAATCTTGCCTTGCGCGTCTCGCAGAAAAACAGAGAGTGGGCGGAAATTGTAAGGACCCGCACGGGGGATATTATACGCCTCCAGCCCCACTTCGATGGCATGGTTATCCTCGCGTGAAGGTTGATCGTCAACGGTCATTTGATAGGGATCCTCTGCCATGATTACTCCTTCCATCCTCCAAAGATGGCATGCTCTGCACGCATCCAGTAAACGTCTACGCCCGCAAACCCGGCCCCTTCGAGCCATACAAGCTGGTCGAACAGGCGCGAGGGCTTGTCAATATCCTCAGGGTCGAAATAGCGATATTAGTTTATTTGCTATTGACCCTCCATGGAAAAAGTGATACAGTATGAGTAACAGCTTCGCTAAAGATTCCGATCGGGTATTTGCTTTTTCAGGGCGAAGCGTACGCGACGAGTTCATGACCGACTCTATGAGTCGGTTTTTGTTTTAGGAGGTGAACCATGTATAACCGAATACTGGTGCCGCTGGATGGATCGGAAATGGCTGAAAAGATCCTTCCACACGTCAAGATGCTGGCGCGGTGCACCGGCGGGGAAATCGTTCTACTCCGAACTCCGGTGGCCATCCCCGCCTCAGAGACGCTGAATGCCATGGCGATCAATCCGACCCCGGGCGCCCTCCCACCCGGCTACGAACACCAGGAGATGGTGGACGAGACCGAGGGGTATCTGGCTCGCGTGCATGACGATCTCGACAAGCAGGGTTTTCAGGTCCGAATCGTGATGGCCGAAGGCCATCCGGCCGATCAGATCGTCCAGGTTGCACAAGAGGAGAACGTCGACCTGATTGCCATGTGCACGCATGGACGCACCGGGTTGGGCCGCATTGTCTGGGGAAGTGTCGCAGAGGATGTTCTGCACCACAGCCATCGCCCGGTGTTGCTGGTTTGCCCGCACGAGCAAGATTGATCGTTGAGGCCCACCTTCAAACAAGCCACTGGGCGCGATTTTCCAGTGGCTTGGCCGCGCTTATCCCCATTTTCCACACTTTTATCCCCAGTTATACCCCATTTATCCACAGCCCCTATTCAAGATTAACTTGGAATTTCCTGAGAATCCACATACTATCCCCGATTACTCACAAGTTATCCCCAGGCCCAGCCGATTACCAACATCTGCATGCCGCCGGCCGTATGCCAATTTGTATGTAATTTTGTAGGGGCGAATTACACAATTTTCGATATGCGGCCGGCTAACGCACGGCTGTCCCCTGCAAAATCCACAGCACAATCATACCGGCGCCAATTGTCAGGATGGCGTTGCGCGTGCGCCATGCGACAAGAATGGCGACCAGTCCGGCGACGAGCCGGATGTTGAGAAACGGGAGCAGGGTTGGAACATCCGTGCGAAAAAGCTCTGGCAGAATGATCGCCGAG
This sequence comes from Anaerolineae bacterium, assembly GCA_049694275.1. Lineage (GTDB taxonomy): Bacteria > Chloroflexota > Anaerolineae > UBA4142 > SHND01 > JBAVQS01. The sequence continues at coordinate 8,441 of JBAVQS010000241.1, forward strand.
AGGACAGCGGGCGGCACATACCGCAGCGCTTCGGTCACCAGCGGCGGAACGGCGACGCGATGCAGCAAAAAGATAAACGAGAGCCGCAGGGCATAGGTGATGATCCCCATGCCCAGGATGAGGAGCCAGACGGCCGTATCGTTCACAGAATATCCCCCTCGATCACCTGGTCCTGCTCGGCGACCGGAGCCGTAGGTGTCGTGCGCCGCCCGACGACCAGTCCGACGCCAACGCCGACGAGCGCCGCGAGGACGAGCCCGAGCTTGTAAGGCAGGTTGACCCCGAGGAGGGCGACAATGCCGGCCGAGAGGGCCGCCGCGGCGTCGGCGCGTGTGTGCAGCGCGGGGACGACGAGGGCAATAAAGGTGAGCGCCAGGGCAAAATCGAGTGACCAGGAGGAAGGCACCTGCGCGCCGGCCGCAATTCCAACGAGCGTGCTCAACTGCCAGCCGCTCCATAAAGTCAGGCCCGCGCCAAGGAAATACCAGTGCTGAAAAGAGCCGGGCGTACGCGTCGTCCGATAGCGCGTGATGACCACCGCATACGCCTCATCGGTCAACAGGTAGGCGAGCAGCGCTTTCCACAACGGCGACAGGTGCTTGACGTACGGCGCGACCGAAGCGGAATAGAGCATGTGCCGCAGGTTGATGACGAAGGTGCTGAGCAGAACGACGGGGAACGGCGTCAGCGAGCCGATCAACTGAGCGCCCAGGAACTGGGCCGAGCCGGCAAAGACAATGCTCGACATGGCAAACGCGACGAGCGGCGGGAGCCCCGCGCCGAGCGCGAGGACTCCATAGATCATGCCAAACGGCGCTACCCCGATCAAGATGGGCAGTTCGTCACGAATGCCGGCGAGTAACTCGGAACGACGGGAAGGGTTCATTTCGGGATATTGTCAAAACGCCGCGTAGAGCAAAACTCTACGCGGCGTCGTCATTATAACACAGCCTCTCGATTACTTTTTATTTCGTGCTGGTCAATTCCAGCGTCTGATCGATCGTGCCGTCGCTGTGCGATGAAATCTGGAGTTCGAGCGTTGAACCTTTACCCGCCCATTTGCCAAATTCGAGGAGCGCGGTCGCCCCGGCGGCCAGTTCGATCTTGTCGTTTCCAAAGCTCTGGTCGCCTTTGTCATCATAGCGATGCATGGTCAGGCCGTACTGCCCGGTCTGCTTGACACCCTTTGCGTTGATGGTCAGTGCGCCCTTGGCATAGTCGAGCGCCGCGGTGAGGGTATCCCCGCCCTGCAGGTCGACGCCCGCTACCTCGAACGAGTAATCCGCGCCCTTGTGCTCAACTCCAAAGACGAGCGTCGGCGCTTCTTTACCCTGTGTCGTGTAGGAGAGTTGATCGCCCTGGGGCGAGACCGCCAGCGTGTCTTTTTGGCCGGCCGCGAGCTTGACGCCGTCGACGCCAATATCGTAACCGGGCCCGATCATGATGACATTGGATGTCGATTCCTGTTTCAGATTGCTGGCGTCAATCGTCAACGTGAACTTGATCCCGGTCGGAATTTCGTAGGTTGGCTCATCGGACTCGCCCCACGTGTCCGGCGATGCATTCCAGTGGACCAGGTCGCGCTCGATCTGGGCGCCCGGAATCTCGGTGACGAATTTACCGTCCGAGGTATACCCAAAGCGCTTGCCATCGTCCGTCGTAAAGAGGAGATGCGGGTGATTCTTGGGATCGCCTTCGAGGTAAACCTGATTGTACTGGAGCTTGGCCTGCGCGACACCCCCCACGCGGCCGGTCGTACCGGCGCAAAACGGGCAGGATTGCGCCGTGAGGCCCGGCGTCGTGGGAAAGAGCATGAGCGACTTGCTATCCGCCGTGCCATAATACAGCCCGGCCGGTTCAGTGGGGTTGGTCGCTGCGCTGTAAAACCACATATTCTTGGTGGTGTCAAAGATCATCTCACGCGGCGCTTTGGGGAAATTATTGTCCCAGACCATCAGCGCAAACATGCCGTTGCCGCGGTCTTCAATCGCATACGGCGTCACGGCGTGACCGCCGCCCCCTTCAATCTTGAAAAAGCCGATGGTGTAGGTCTCTTTCGCGCTTTTGCCCTGTTTGAGCAAATCCTCCAGAAACTTGAGGATCCCATTCGGCGTACCGACGAGCGCCTGGGCGCGGATCGAGTCAAAGCGCTGATACACCCAGCTCGTCGCAATATCCCGCTGGAGTTTTTCATTGCCCGTCAGAGTCAGGCCGGCAACGCTTGACCCGCCTAAATCGGCAGTTTGCGCCTGGCCCGCCCACAGGCGGAGCGCGGTGACCGACATGCCATAGCAGTGGCCGCCGTTCATCGCCGCGTTTTGCTGGTCCATCCATTGCTGGGCCGGCGGCGTGAGGACGCATTTGCCATCCGTTTTAGTGGCGCAGACGGCGTCGCCATAGACCTTTTGCATGTCCTCTGCCGACATATTGACAATGCCCGGACTATTGACATAGTTTTCAAAAGTCAACCCGTCCGTCTCGGGGCGAAAGCCGCTGTCCGCGACGCGGGTGCCGGTCGCCGGAACGGTCGGGATCTGAACGTTCGCGGTCGCCGTGCCCGGCGCGGCTTCGCCGCCCGAACCAAAGGTGGTGAGCGGGGGCTGATTGTCCAGCGGATTACTGGCGGATGCGGTGGTGGGCTTGGCCGCGGCCGTAGTGGGCTGCGGCGGAGTCGTCGGCGCGGCCGCCGGCGCGCTGCTCCCGCACGCGATCAGTGCGAACAAAACAGAAACAAGCAAGAGCGCGAGCGAGGCGCGCTGAACAAGCCAATGGGCTCGTTGTGACATGGGAATCTTCTCCTGGGAACGATTGGGGTAATCTCACGTCGCCGATAATTGCGGTTGCGAACGGAGTCATCACGGATTATACGAAGTTTCCATGCCGTGACAAGGGGGGTGAGGCGTTAAAAAACATTAAACTTTTTGGCGAAGTGGCGTGCGCCTTTTTTCTTTTATTGCTTGACATACTTGTCGAAAAACGCGATCGTGCGCTGCATCGCCAGGGCAAACCCCTGCGAGATATTGTGATCGCTCCCCGGATAGGTATAGAACTCGGCGGTCTTGCCTGCCGCCTGGAGTTGACCATACAGCTCTTGCGAGAACTCGACCGGAACCTCTTCATCCGATCCGCCCACGTCAAGCTGCACCGGGCCGGCAATGTCCGCCACATAGCTATTGGGCGACACCGACGCCCAGAACTGGGGATTCTGATCGGGTGTGCCATACTGGTTGATCAGGCCCTGCCGCCAGTTGCGCTGGTTCGTCGGGACATATTCGCTCGGCGCGCCCGGGGTGCGACGCCAATGGTACATGATGTTCGGATACGAGGCGACCACGCCGCCCCAGATGACGCTCGCCTTGACATCCGTACTCACCACGATCGAGCGCAGGACCACCTGGCCGCCCATCGAATGGCCCCACTCGCCAATGCGGTTGGGATCGACATCCGGATATTTTTTGAGCGAGGCGAGAGCGTTGAGCGAATCGATGGTATAGTCGGGCGAGCCATAGCCGCCCGTCGCCGTACCTTCGGACGAGGCGTGGCCGCGATAGTCGATTTTAAAGACAATATAGCCGGCGCGCGCGATCAAGTCTACATAGGCGACATAACGCTCCGTCGTCCGGTACACCGACGGCGGGATATAACCGTGGTTAAAGACAATCGTGGGCCAACCGGTTTTGGGCCTGGGTCCGTTCGGAATGGTCAGCAGGCCGTAGATTTTCAGCCCATCCGATTGATAGGACGCGATATACCGGCTATAGTTCGCGCCCGGTTGAAGCGTCTGTTCAAGCTTGATATCACTGCCGGTAAAAGTCCTCTGGCGCAGGTATTCAATCTGCAGCGGGTTCGGCGGCAAAGCGGTGGCCGTCGCCGTCGCCGTAGAGGTAGCGGTCGACGTTGGCTGTGGCGTGTCGCTGGGCAGTGTGGTCGCAGTCGGCGCAGGTAGGTCGGTCGGCGCGGAAGTGATCGCCGCCACGGCGACAGGCGACTCGCGAACGGGCGCCGGCGAGGGCTGCGGCGTGCTGCACGCGACGAGAAATCCGACCAGGGCCACGCCCAACAGCAGTAATCTTTTCATCCTTTACATTATCACCACGGTTGCCTAAAGCGAGCTTAATTCCAGATGAGAACGCGCTTATATTTAGACACGCGATGAAACCGCAGTCACCCCTATGCAAGCGGGGGCCGTTGGGCGTGCCAATCGGTGACGAGCTGGTATTGATGCGCGACGCGCAGGACGAGGGCTTCGTTCCAGCGATTGGCGACCAACTGCAAGCCGATAGGGAGCCGGTCCTGTGTAAATCCACACGGGAGCGCGATTGCGGGAAAACCGGTGAGATTGAACGGACCGGTAAAGCCGGTGAGGCTCCCGGCCATCGAAACGGCATCTTCGCCCCAGCGCTCAGCCGGCGTGCGCGTCGCGGGGGTGAGAATGATATCGACATCGGTAAAATAGAGCTCGAGCGCGCGGGTCAATTCGACCTGCCGCCGGCGCGCACGGACGTACTCTGCGGCTGACACACCGGCGCCTCGTAAGAGCCGGGTCCGCACATCTGCGCCAAAATCCTCACTCTGCTTGTCCATCCGCTCCTGATGCACGGCCGCCGCTTCAGCCGACAGGATCGTCCGGTTCATCTGGAACA
>JBAVQS010000242.1:0-17874 GCA_049694275.1 Anaerolineae bacterium
CGAAACAGTATGGACGAAAAGGCTCAGATATGCGATTGTTAAATGTGCGGCGTGGACCGCCTGGTCAATCTACAATGGGCACGATGTCGTCGGACTTTATTGTGCACGATGTCGTTGGACATGACACCTATTCTGCCAGGCCAGGGTCAGAAGGGGCACGCGGGGAGCGGCCCATCCCGATGGACAACCATCGGGCCGGGAGGGCGGGGGGATATCTGGGTTGATGCACCGAATGGGGCGAATAGCATTCGGATCAACTCTAGCCTCCATTGGCAGAATCGATTGAAAACGGCAATCGTGTATCACATTATACCGAATTCCTGTCATAAAAAATAGAGGGAGTGTCCCAAAAATGGCGGGACAGTTGTCCCCCTGAATTGGAGGGGATGAAGAGGAGAGTATAATAGGGGCAGTCCACGCACGATCAATCACTCAAGGAGGAGCTTTATGAAACGCACCGTCCTACTATTGCTCGTCGCCGTCGTTCTCTGCGCGTGTAATTCTCTCCCCGGCGTGTCCTTGCCTTCTGTCAACAATAACACGCCGGTGCCCACGCCCTCGCCCACCGATAGCTGGAAGTCTTTTACGCATACTGCCGGGCGTTTTTCCGCCAGTGTGCCGACTGAATTCAAAGAGACCACCCAGTCGACGAGCACGCTGCTGGGCAAGATTGATATGCATATCTTTACGGCGGTCGACGACGCCGGCGCGGCGATGTATGCAATTGGCTATGCCGATTTTCCGGCGGCCGCTTTGAAAAATGCAGATCAACAAGCGCTGTTGAAAGGGACTGTGGAGGGGGCGGCCAAGAATATCGGCGGAAAGGTCACTTCGCAGGTCGCCGGAGTGCAGAACGAGATGCAGGCGCGCGAGTTCAATGCGGATATTCCGGCGGGGAGCACGTTGCCGGGCGGCGGCGTGATGCGCGGGCGCGTCTTTATTGTGCAAAACCGCCTGTACCAGGTCTACGCCATTACCACCAAGGAACTGGCCAAATCGCCGCTGGTTGACAAGTTTCTCAACTCGTTCAAGTTTACAGCGCCCAAGTAGGGTATCCCATGCAAGCCATATCGCCGACGATAGAGTCCGACCCGCGACCACAAGATGTTCAGTTCCTCGAAGACCGGATCAACGATTACAATTTCGAGACGACCGGCATTACGGATGGTAAGCTCCTTTCGATTTTCCTGCGTGATAGCCGGGGCGCTATCCGCGCCGGAATTTACGGATGGACCTGGGGCGGCGCTTGCGAGATTCGCTTCCTCTGGATTCATGTCGAGTGGCGTGGGCAGGGGATCGGGCGCAAGCTGATGGGCGTCGTCGAGGAGGAAGCGCGCAACCGGGGTTGTGGTCAGGTGGTGCTCGACACCCACAGCTTCCAGGCGCCCGAATTTTACAACAAGCTGGGGTACGAGGTGCAGGGTGTGGTTGAGGAGTATCCCAGGGGACATCAAAAGATTTATTTGTGCAAGCGATTGTGAGCTATGGCCAAACCGAAATGGTATGTGGTGTGGAAAGGGCGTAAGCCGGGAATCTACACGACCTGGGAGGAATGCAATACCCAAGTCAAAGGTTTTCCGGGCGCTCAATTCAAAGGGTTTGACTCGCGGCGAGAGGCCGAGCGGGCGTTGACCGCGTCCGCTGGAGATTATTTCTGGACGCCGCCGGCGCATGTCGCAAAGGAGAGCCCGGGCGACGGCGAGCGCGACCAAACAACCAAGGCCGCACCGGCGAGCGAGCCAAGCGTGGCAAGCGGCCCGCCCCCGGTCGTGCCGAGCCTGTGCGTGGATGGCGCTTGCGCGATCAATCCCGGTCCCATGGAGTACCAGTGCGTTCGTTTCCCGACAGGGGAGCGGGTTTTTCACGCGGGGCCGTTTCCGAACGGGACGAACAATATCGGGGAGTTTCTGGCAATCGTCCAGGCGCTCCAATATTGCCACGCGCACAACCTCTCTCTGCCCATCTATTCCGATTCGCGTATCGCAATCGGCTGGGTCAAGGCCAAAAAATGCAAGACGCAGTTGGCGCCCGGCCCTGCGAATGTCAGACTGTTCACGTTAATCGACGAGGCGGAGGAGTGGCTCGCCGGACGCAAATACGCGAACCGCGTATTGAAATGGGAGACGGAGCGGTGGGGCGAGAACCCCGCCGATTTTGGGCGCAAGTAGCGGCGAACCGGTGACTCGCTCGGCGGAGAGGCTCACCCTGTCGTGGGGACACGGATTTGGGAGGATAAGGAAAATATGGAAACGACACTCACGGTCCGGGACCGGACAACGCAGAATATGAAAAAGGACGCGCTCGTGTTCATGCTTGCGCTGCCGAGCGAGCGTATCACCGTGCGCGAGCTCATTCGCGCACGGATCGACCACGAGGTGCAGGACTATAACAGCCGCCAGTCGGAGTACTTTGTCGGGCTGGTCCAGCCGAGCGATACCGAGATGACGCTCAACGGCTATCGGATGCGCAAGATTCACGTGATCGATCCGGACAAACAGTACCGGCTGGCGCTGGAATCATTCGAGCATAACGGCTTTATCGTGCTTGTCGACGACCGGCAGGTCGATGGCCTCGACCAGGTGATCGAAATCGGTCCGACGACGGCGGTCACCTTTCTCAAGCTCGTGCCGCTTGTCGGAGGGTAGAATGCCTGCCCATGAAGAGATCAAGCTGCCGCTGATTCCTGGCGAAGCGTGGTCGGATGCGGCGATTGCCGATGTCAATACGCTCGATCCAACGCTCCAGTCGGCCTGGTCGGAATTGATCGAGCTGTGCCTGAGAGCAACCGGTTCTGCGCCATCGGCCAAGTGGACGAGGTCGGTGGATTCCCTTCTCGCACAGATTGGCGCGGCGGCGTTCCGCCAGGCGGTATGCAAGTGGTTTCCGCTCGTCGATCTACCGCGCACGCAGCCGGTGACTGACCCGCACCATTATGGGCCGGACCCCAATCTCGTGCTCCAGGATGTCAATGCCGATATTCTCAAGGGACTGGTCTGGCTTTGCGCGCGGACCGAGGATAAAGAGGTTGCGCGTGCGTTGACAGCCTTGGCGCTCTCGGCCTATCGCAAGTTGCCCGGCGTGGGGCCGCGCTGTGTCCGCGTGGGGAATGCGTGCGTCTGGGCGCTGGGTAACATGCCGGGGCGGGAGGGCCTGGCGCAGCTGGCGCTGCTCAAGGTCAAGGTGAAATTCGGCTCGGCGCAAAAAGTGATTGAGACTGCGCTGCGCGGCGCCGCCGCGCGGGCGAATCTGCCGCGCGAAGAGATCGAAGAGTTGATCGTTCCCACTTATGGCCTGACCGAGATAGGGCGGCGGCGCGAGCAGTTTGGGGATTTTACCGCGGAATTAACGGTGACTGGCACGCACGATGTCGAGCTGCGCTGGTCCCGGCCGGATGGCAAACCGCAGGCGAGCGCTCCCAAAGCGGTCAAGGAACAGCACGCGGCGGAGCTCAAGGAACTGACACAGGCCGCCAAGGATATTCAAAAGATGCTGCCCGCGCAGCGCGACCGGATCGACGGACTCTACCTGGAGCAGAAATCCTGGGCGCTGCCGACCTGGCGCGAGCGTTACCTGGATCATCCACTGCTCGGGACGGTGACGCGACGGCTCATCTGGAAATTTAGTCAGCCGGACCGCGCCGTGTCGGGCATCTGGCACGCCGGCCAGATCGTGGGACGCGACGGGCGGCCGCTCGACTGGCTCGACGATACGACGCGGGTCGAGTTGTGGCACCCGATCAACATGGCGGCGGAGGCGGTGTTGGAATGGCGGCAGTGGCTCGCCGCGCACGAGATCCAGCAGCCGTTCAAGCAAGCGCACCGCGAGATTTATCTCCTGACCGATGCCGAGCAGCAGACGCAGGTTTACTCGAACCGATTCGCTGCGCATATCATCAAGCAGCACCAATTCAACGCGCTCTGCGGCGCGCGCGGGTGGAAGAACAGGCTGCGGTTGATGGTGGACGATACTTTCCCGGCGGCCTCGCGCTCGCTGCCCGTGTGGGGCCTGCGGGCCGAGTTCTGGGTCGAGGGCATTGGGACGAACTATGGGACCGATACGAATGAGACCGGTGTGTTTCTCTACCTCGTTACGGACCAGGTCCGGTTCTATTCCATCGCAGCGCCCGAGCATACGGCGCACGCGTCGGGCGGAGGTTATACGGCGCGCGCCCGCCCCGACGAAGCGGCGCTGGCGCCCCTTTCGCTTGATCAGATTCCACCCCTCGTTTTTTCCGAGATCATGCGCGATGTGGACCTCTTTGTGGGCGTCGCGAGCGTCGGCAATGACCCGAACTGGACGGATGGTGGGCGACAGGAGCGCTATCAAGTGTATTGGCAGAGTTATTCGTTTGGCGATCTCTCGGAGACGGCCCGGACGCGACGGCAGGTGCTGGAATTGCTCGTGCCGCGCTTGAAAATCGCCGACCGGTGCCGGTTCACCGATAAATTCCTCGTCGTGCGCGGCAATCTCCGCACCTATAAAATTCACCTTGGGAGCAGCAATATTCTGATGGCGCCGAACGACCAATATCTCTGCATCGTCCCTTCGCGCTCCGTCGAGGGGATGCCCGGCAAGGATAAGGTGATGCTGCCATTTGAAGGGGACAGTGTCCTGGCCGTCATCTTGAGCAAGGCGTTCTTGCTCGCCGCGGATGACCAGATCAAGGACCAGACGATTGTGAGGCAGATTGCAAGATGAAGTACGGTTTTGTCCTGCCATTTGGCGATGCGCGCGTAGCCGCGGATTTTGCACAGGCGGCCGAACAGTCCGGTTGGGATGGCTTTTTTATCTGGGAGCCGGTGTGGGGGAATGATGCCTGGGTGATGCTCACCGCCGCGGCAATGCGGACCGAGCGCATTCGCCTTGGCACAATGCTCTCGCCGATCTCACGCATGCGGCCGTGGAAGCTGGCGAGCGAGACGGCGACACTGGACAATCTCTCGAATGGCCGGGTGATTCTTTCCGTCGGGTTGGGAGCGGTCGATACGGGATTCGAGGCGTTCGGCGAGGTGACCGACCGCAAGACGCGGGCCGAGTTGATGGACGAGGGGCTGGATATTCTGACGGGGTTGTGGCGCGGCCAGCCATTCAGCTATGAGGGCAAGCACTATCACATCCGCCCGACCAATTTCCAACCACCCGCGCCGCCCATGCAAAAACCGCGTATCCCCATCTGGGTGGTTGGCGCATGGCCGCATACGAAATCGATCCTCCGCGCGGCGCGCTATGACGGTTTGCTGCCGGCCAGGATGAACCCTGACCGCACCTGGGCGGAGCTCACGCCGGAAGATATTCGCACGATGAAACAGTTTATCGACGCGCATCGCGCGAATTCGTCGCCCTTTGATGTCGTGGCCGAGGGGAAAACGCCGGGGGATGACCTCGTGCAGGCGGCCGCTAAGGTGCAGCCCTGGATCGACGCGGGCGCGACCTGGTGGAATGAGGTGATGTGGGTCATGCCCGGCGAAACTGCGGACCTTGCGGCGGTGCGCCGGCGCATCGAGCAGGGCCCGCCGCACAAGAAATGAGAACCACGACCTGACCGCGAGCCGCGCGGCCAGGTCGTGTGTTTTCCATGCTCCCTTTGCGGGTGGGAACGCAATCAACCCCGCGCACTCAGTCGATACGGATGAAACTCGCCATGTTAATGTCGTAACAGGCTACATTTCCATCCCCGGATGTGACCGCGGCATGCCCTACCACCGCGTAGCCGTCAGACTCCCACAAGGAATACAGATAAGGATTACCGCCCCTGGGAATAAGAGACGGAAACGCGGTCCCTGTCTTGCGATAGACATCCCGATGAGGGGGAGTGACGCAGCGGGGATCCAGTTGACATTCCATCCAGTAAACCGAACCGCGCTCGAGTCCTTCCGGAATGATCTCGATCACGCAGTCTTGTTGCCAGTTGCTTCGGCTGTCATCGCTGACCTGCGCCTGTTCACGTTTTCGAAATTCCGACCAGAGCCGGTCGGGATCCATCAAGAACTCGACCGGCGCGTCCTGATCGACAAAGGCGCGGAGCGCATCGAGTCGTTTGTTCCATTGCTGGCGCAGATAATCTCGCGACGCGTCTTGATACTGTTTCACGGTCTCGGGTCTGACCTGGGCGAGCGGTTGAGTTTGCAGGAGCAGAATCCGCACCTGCGACGTGTACTCGTCGAGCGTCGCAGGTTGGCCGCTCACGCGAATCGTAAACTTTCCCAGGCCCCCCGGATCTTGATAGTGAGCTGTCCCCGTAAAGTAATGCGCTCCGGTAACCGGATCGACCTGTTCGACAGGCGGGGTATCAAAGACAATGGGTTTGCCGTCCGGCGACCCCTGGGCCGCCGCGGAAACGGTCTGATTGTTCGTTCCCTGGGCGCCGGAGGCTCCTGAAGATTGTGCAGATTGCTTATTTTCTTGGTCGAGGGGGTACATCGGTTGCTCCTTCTGTGAAATAGGCTTTGAACGTGAGTGGGAAGATTTTGCTTATTTCGTCACCCCCTTTGCGTAACCGGGTGTTGGTCCCTGGACACAGCGGAATCCTACAAAGTCAAAAAAGGTTGTGGGGGAGGCCGGATACCGCGAGGTGGACTGAGCCAGGTCCGGCCCATTTCGCCAGTCTCCGCCGCGGGCAATAACCTGGGCGTCTTGATGCGGGGGACTTGCCGGCCACAGCGTGTCTAGATAGTTGACGTCACCATAAGCCAGGTCATAGGAGATTGTCCACTCACTGACATTCCCTGCCATCCCAACTGTATTGCTTTTTTCCAGGGGAAGGTCCCTGACGCTTCTTCTGCCGTCGTCCGGGTGGCTCTGAAAGGACTCGATATTGATGGACTGTTCATCCGGCGGCTCATCGCCGGTTGGGTACTTCCATCCCTGTGCGCCAGGCGCCGGCATGCCGCGCGCGACCCATTCCCATTCGAGCTCGGTCGGCAGACGGCGTCCAACCCAGCTACAATAGTCATTGGCTTGATACAGGGTTATGTCGGCAACCGGATATTCCGCTTTGCCGGGGTCATTGAACTGATCCGGGTTCGCCGGCGGACTGCACGCGTGGACCTTGACGCACATTTGATACTGCCAATTCGTTACCTCATATTTTTCAATGGCGAACGACGAAATCGGAACGCTCCAGTTCGCCTTACGGGCAGACGAATCCTGCTGGCGGTCATCCCCCGGGGTCAACGCGCCTTGAGTGATGGGTATCGTTTCACCCCGGGCGACAAAGCTGGCGAAGAATGGAAGCCCAAGCGCCACGGCGGCCCCCCAGAGCAACAGGACCATTCCGTAAATGCCCAGTAAAAGCCGCAGCCGGGCCGCCTTTTCTGCCCGGACGCGCGCCTGGGCGGTTTCGGCCAACTTGCGCAAGGTTTCATTCTCGCGCTGCCGCTGCGCTTCACGTTCGTCCGCTTGGCGCTGCGCGGCGGATTCGCTCGCCGTCAGGAGCGCCTGCGCTTCGGCCGTGATGCGCAGTTCATTGCGATAGGGTTCGACGACCTTGAGGCGATCCGCCGAAAGCAAGGTTTTGTAGCGCCTAGAAGCGCGGACCTCTTGTTCTAACAATTCTTGAGCGGCCTGACGCGCCTGCACCTCGGGATCGAGTTTGATCTCGGAAATCAGATAATCGTGCGCCAGTTCAAAAGCTAACCCCGCGTCCGTTTGTTCGGCGCGCAGCAGCCGGCTCTCAAGCAATTGGTCGAGAATGGCGTCCAGGTCGTCTGTCGTCACGCCGCGGGTCGACAACTCGGCGACGATCTCGGCGCGAGTCCGAATGGCGCGCTGCGATTCGGGCGTGATGAGCGATTCGAGGAGGCGACGGGCAGGATTCCGCCGCTCGGGCGGCAGGTCCTGGCTCAATACCCGCTCCAGGTACCCGCGCAAGATTCCACCGGCTCGTCCCTCGCTCTCGTACAGGGCACGGGTGATGGTCGCCGCACCGGCCAGGTCCCGGTAAAGGGCAGAACAGACCAACTGCAACTGCGGCGGGTCGACGACATTCTTGCCCGGATCGATCAGATCGTCCAGCAAGGCGTCGACGACCCCCGCTTCGAATGTCACGCCGCGCCGCGCCGCCGGCTCGGTAATCACCGCTTGCGCTTCCGTGCGCTTGAGCCGCTTGAGCCGATATTCGTTCGCAAAGGGGTTGCGGATACGCGGCCGAAAGCTGGAGAGGCCGCCAAAATATTCCGTGCGGAGCGCGAGCACCCAACATACGCCGAGACTGGCGTCGTCAAGACACTCGGCCAGGTCCGAGACAAATTCGGCGCACACCTCCTCGGGCGCGGTGAGAAATTCTTCAAACTGGTCGAGGAAAATATACAGCTTGCGGCGCGGGCCCAGCACTGCGCAAACCTGGCGCAGGAATTCGTGCAGCGGAGTAACGGAAAGCAAGGGCGCAACATCCGGGTGGATATCAAAGGCGCGCTGGATGGCCCGCGCCGGATTTTCCTGGTGGGGGCGGATAAAGAGTGGGAGGCCGTCGGTCGCCAGCAGGCGAGGGGCAATTCCTGCATTCAGCAAAGAGGTCTTGCCCGCGCCCGATTCCGAGTGGAGGACCGTCAGCGGGCCGTTGCTCAACTGCTCCATGAATTCGCGGATCGCGGTCTCCCGTCCGAAAAAGCGCGCGGCATCGCCAAGGTGATAGGCGAGCAGGCCCATGTATGGACTGCCGGTCGCCGCGCTGCTCGTATCCTGAGCGCGACGCTGCAGATCGTCGGCGACAGAGCCGACCCCTTTTGCAAGCTCCTCCATCTCAATGGAACGGTCTTGCCGGGCTTGTTCGGCGGCGCTCAGGGCGCGCTCCTGAATGTTCTGAATGTTCTGAATCAGGTCGCGGCCAACCAGCGTACTGTGGTCAATATTCCCACCGGTAATATTGACGCCGCCCGCTTGCGCTACCGAGCTAATGGTCGTTGGATCCCTGTCCATAATGCGCTCAACGCCGAATCAGAATGCCAGAGAATTATAAGGCGGGAAGGGGGCAATGACAAGGGGCATGATTGGGATGCAATAGTCTGGGAGCTGGCGACGCGCCGGGCTTTTGGGACAATCGGAAATAGAAAAGGATGACAAGGGACACTTGCCGAGCGTCGGCGTCTGTGGTAGATTGTGATAATACGAACAATCGCAATGGTTTCAGATTACCGCTTGACGCATGTCGCGGTATTTGCAGCATGCGGAAAGGAAGCCAGTCATGATGATGCAGGAATGGAATCCCGACCAGGTCCGCTTTTTCAGCGGCAGCTCCAACCCGCAACTTGCAGGGGATATTGCCGCGTATCTCGGGGTGCCGCTGAACCCGACCCGGATTAAACGCTTCAAAAACGATAATCTCTATATTCAGCTTGACGCCAGCGTGCGTGGCCGCCACGTCTTTATCGTCCAGTCCCTCTCGCCGGCCGTGAACGAGCATCTGATGGAGTTGTTGATGATGCTCGATATCGCGCGCAATGCGGGCGCGCAAGCGGTGCACGCCGTCATCCCCTATTTCTCGTTTGCGCGCTCGGACAAGAAGGATGCGCCGCGCATCTGCATTACGGCGCGGCTCGTCGCCGATCTGCTCAAGACGGCCGGCGCGACCGAGGTCATGACGATGACGCTGCATTCGCCGCAGGTCCACGGCTTTTTCAGTGTTCCCGCCGACCCGCTCACCAGCCGCCCGGCGTTCCGGCATTATTTCCAGCAAAAGGATTTACGCGATACCATCGTCGTCGCGCCGGATATGGGGCATGCCAAATCGGCGGCGCGGTTCGCCAAAGAGCTGGGGCTCCCTGTCGCGGCCGGGAACAAGGAACGGTTGGCGGATGACAAGGTGCGCATTACCGGCATTGTCGGCGAACAGGTGCAGGGCTGTAACCGCGCCCTAGTCTATGATGACGAGATTGCGACCGGCGGCTCGATTCTCGAAATGAGCCGCCTGCTCATCGAGCGCGGGGTGAAGGAGATCTGGGCGACGTGCACCCACGGGGTCTTTGCCGACGGCGCGCTCGACAAGCTCGCGGCTGTGCCCGAGATCACCGATATTGTCACAACCGATACGGTCTATATTCCGCCCGAAAAGCGCAACGCCAAGCTGCATGTCCTCTCGTCGGCGCACGTCTTTGGCGATGCCATTCGAGCCAATTGTAGTGGCAAGCCGATTGGCCCACTGCTCGTGTTTGGCGACGACGAGTAACCGGTTTCGTGCGCGGAGGGCCCGTCGGGCCTGGAGGTGAATGGGTGCGTATTCTGCGGATTGGTTTGTGGTTGCTTTCGTTCTTGTTCCTGACCTTGCTCACCGCCTGCGCGCCGGTCTCCACGCCGGCGCCTCCGGTTTTGACAGTCGCCCCGCCTCTGCCGGCCGGTACAGTCGCCGCGCAAACGGCGACGATCGTTCCCCCTACGGTTGCCCTCGCCGGTCCTACCGCCCGCGCCACCGTCACCCCATTGCGCGCCTCGCGCCACCCCGCGATTCAGACGCCGGCCTGGTTCGGTGATGTCGTGCTGTATGAAATCTTTGTCCGCAGCTTTAACGACTCGAACGGCGACGGGATCGGCGATCTCAAGGGGATTACGCTCAAGCTCGATTATCTCAAGGAGCTCGGCGTGGGGGCTATCTGGCTCACCCCCATTTTTGCCTCGCCCAGCTATCATGGGTACGACATCTCCGACTATTACCAGATCAATCCAGATTTTGGGACCCGGCAGGACCTGATCGACCTGGTGCAAGAGGCGCACAAACGGAATATCAAGGTACTCCTCGACTATGTGGTTGGGCATACTTCGGACCAACACCCCTTTTTCAAGGATGCGTTCGGCAATCCGACAAGCAAGTATTCCGATTATTATGTGTGGACGAACGCGGCCCATACGCAATACGACAGCTTTGCCGGGGTCAAGGAGATGCCGCATCTCAATCAGACCAACCCGGAAACGGCCCAGTACCTGATCGATATGGCCCGGTACTGGATGACCGTGACCGGCAATGGCGACCCCAGGCAGGGGATTGATGGCTATCGCTCCGATTATGCGCTCGGCGTGCCGCACGAGTTCTGGAAGCAGCTCCGGCCCGCGCTCAAGGCGCTGAATCCGAATTTCGTACTGCTGGCAGAGGCGTGGACGACCGGCGCGTTACAGATTGATCCGTATTACGCCGATGAGTTCGACGCGACCTTTGATTTTCCGGTCTATGGGGATATCGAGGGGAACCAGGACCAGGTGAATGACAGCACACTGCTCGGCGTCCGAAACCCGGCGCTCGTCGACGGCGACCTGATTTCCGAGTCGGTCCTCTATCCGCCGGGGGCCGAGCGTGTGGTCTTTATCAACAATCACGATACGAACCGCGTGATGAGCGAGGTCAAAGGGGACCTCGCTCGCGCCAAACTGGGCGCGCTGTTCCTCCTGACGCAATCGGGCACGCCGATGATCTATTACGGCGAAGAGATCGGGATGAGCGGGGTCAAGGCGCCAGCCCCGGACTATGACAAGACGCGCCGCGAACCGATGGACTGGTATGCCGCCGAGACGGGGCCGGGGATGACAACCTGGTATAAACCGGCAGACCGGAACAACAAGCCGAACGACGGCATCTCAGTGCAGGAGGAACAGGGCAAGCCGGACTCGCTGCTCGCGTTCTATCGCCAACTCGCTGTGCTGCGCAACGCCAACCCGGCGCTGCGAACGGGCAGCCGCGAGGCGATTCAGCAGGGGAGCAGCAAGGTCTATGCCTATTTGCGCCGCGACGACCAGACCGCGTTTGTTGTCATGCTGAATTTCGACAGCCAGCCCGCGACCGTGACGCTGGATCTAGGCCCGACCTCACTGCCGGATGGGCAGTACAAGGCGGTGGATGTACTGACCCAAAAGGAATATGCGGTCGATGGGCTGACGCTCAAGGTCGAGCTGGGCGCCGCGCAGGGGGCGCTGCTCAAGCTGGTGTCCAGGTAATTTTCCCTCGATCCACCCATACGGAAATGGGACTGCTCAAGTTATTTTTGGACGAATCCTTATTGCCGGACCAAGAGCATTATGGTCCGAGGGCGCTGACGCAATGTTGGACTTGAACCACGGTTGAAGGGGCAACACCCGCTTTGCTATCGTAAGCGAAACTAGCGTCAATTAAAAGACTATCGCAGCACTGAACCTGCCAGGCCATTTCAAGCATCTTGGATTGGCCTGGTTTCAATTCCAATTTTGTCAGTTCTGACGTTAGCGGTTTCCCATCGGACCAACTCGTGGTCCTGCCTCCTGTTCGCACTATTAGATCAAAGACGGGTCTATCCTTTAGATCTACCAAGAAAGCCTGCGAGCCATGATTGGTCGCAGTTGCGCGCAGCTTGACAATCTCGCCAGGCTGCACGCAATCGCTGCTGGCCCAGACCTCGACGTCAATGCCCCCTATTATACTAGAGCTACTGACTGGTTTCGCTGTACGGCAGCCTGTCGTAACCGACAGGATAAGGAGCAGGAAAAAAGCATATCGCATCTATCCCTCCCTATTGGGGCACTATGGAGATATTGCTCGTCCAGCCCAGGGCACACTCGGTCCATGTGCTGCCGCCATCATAAGAAATCATCACGCCGCCATGACTCGCATCGCCATTGTTGTCTGCCGCAGCTAGCCTCAAGGCCCAATCGGCCCCGGGCAAGGTGCAACGAAGAATGGCACGTTCGTGCCTTGATGCGAGTCGGGTAGATCATCATAAATAAAGGTCACCCATGCGGAGCCGGACCTCGCAGATCCAGTCACCACCCAATCCATCTCGATGGTCTTGGATTCGCCTGGCTTGAGTTCAAGCCGTGTCAAATCGGGTGTCAATGCTTTGCCATCTGACCACTTGGCGCTGACATCTCCAAGGATAACTCCAAGGTCCAGTACAGGCTTGTCTTTTAATTGAAACACATAAGTATCTGGGCCTTCATTTGTAAGATGAGCACGGAGATGAATGGTATCACCGCGGTTAACGCAAGAGGTATTTGCGTCTATCTGGATTAGATAGCTTGTGTTGTTAATTCCCATCCCGCTTCTAGCACTAATAGGCCCATTCAAGCAACCGTAGAGCATCAGTCCCAGAATAATAAAGACGAACACTGTCCTGGTTCTCATGAGTTTCCCTTCGTATCAAATTCGCATGATATCTAAGGCGCCAATATAGTGACAGAGTACGTAAAGTTTAATGAAGGAAGTTCAGACTGTGGATTGGTGAGAGCCAACGTGACTCGATTTTTGTGATCAAAATTGGGAATGGTCACATTAGCAGTATAATGTCGGCGCGATCCAACAAACCCCGCATCCTGTGTGGGGAGTGAAATTGTGGAATAGACTGTATTTGCCGGCGGTGCCCAGGTATCAATCAACCATAATTTGAGCGTGCCGGGCTCGAGCGGTGGATCCACAATATCATCGTAAATATCTATATTGATCACCAATCTTCGTCCAATAGGGTTAGCAATAAAGCGGTTTTCGAAATCGACATAGGAAGCTCCTAACTCGGACAAGCCGAAACCAAACAGGATAAGTTGAATTCACCGCACAAATAGAGTATCCTTGAGCATCTTTTGCTCAGGAAGGAACCTATGCCGGCTCAATCGTTGACGGATAAATATCGCGACCAACTCGACGGAGTTTTGCACTGCTATGATCGCGTGATCGTGCTGGGAAGTCTGCACCCCTTCTGCTATGCCAAAGGGATGACACACTACTTGTTCGAGCAGCACATTCGCATTTTCGATTATGCACAGTTCGCACAACCATTGAGCGATGAAATCCGCAAGCAAGCCGAAACGCTGGCCGCCGCCGCAGGCCTCCAGATCGAGTACATCCGCAAGAAAAACTTTCGGAAAGAAGCACACATTCAGACCCTGTTGAAACGCCGCGGGACGCACCCCGGCTTGGTGCATATCTTTAGCGCCCTCGAAAGTTGCACGACCTACAAACCCTGGCATGATAAACAGACGCACCATACCTACTTGCGCATGGACACCGGCAAATGCTTGCACTACTACTTCTACTTTATCGACCCCGAACTGGGACTGTGTTATCTACGCGTGCCGACCTGGTGCCCCTTTCGCTTACAATTCTATTTTAATGCCCATGCCTGGCTGGCGCACCAACTCCAACAACAGCATATCAACTTCCGCCAGTTGGATAATGCCTTCGGGCAGATTGCGGACTATTCCCGCGCAAATGAACTCGTGGCGCAGTTCGATCTCACGCACTTGCACGCCAAACTTGACCGCTTCGCCCAGCAATATTGTCCCGTGGTCGCCTCGTTACACCTCTCCTATCAGTGGAGTCTCTTCCAAGTCGAATATGCGACGGACTTGGTGTTCAAACGGCCCAGTGACCTCCAAGCGTTCTATCCCCTCCTGGTGGAAACCCTGATTCATACGGTCAAGCCGACAGACATTGCGACCTTTCTGGGACAGAAACTGCATGGCAACTTTCAAGGCGAGGTGGGCACCCGCTGGAACGTTCGCCGGGAAGGCACCCGCCTCAAGCAGGTGTGGGGCCCGGTCACGCTCAAAGTCTATGACAAGTTTGGCGTGATTCTGCGGATTGAAACCACGGTCAACGATGTCTCCTTTTTCCAGCAATATCGCCAAGTGCAGCATCGCAACGGCGAATCGGAAAGCCGCTATGCGCCCATGAAGAAGACGATTTACAGCTTGGCCCCGTTAGCGGAGCAACTCCAAGCCGCCAATCGGCGGTATTTGGAATTCCTCTCTGCGATTGAGACGCCCGAAGTGGGCGTGCAGAAATTGCAGCGGCTCACGGAGCCCTGCACGGAAAACGCACATCGGTACAAAGGCTTCAACTTGCTGGCCGAGGCCGATGCGGCCATCCTGCGCCTCGTGCTGCGTGGCGAGTTTGCGATTAACGGGCTCACGGCACGCGCCGTGCATACGCTGTGGCCTGATCGAACCGCAGGCCAGATCAGCCGACTTCTCAAGCGGTTACGGGTGCATGGGCTACTCAAGAAAGTGGGTCGACACTACAAGTATTACCTGACCGAGCTCGGTCGTGAAATTGCCACGGTGGCATTGAAGCTGCGGGAGCTTTATGTGATTCCAGCGCTCGCGCACTAATCGCAGATTCTTTGCTTTTTGTACAGCGATTCAATTGGAAAGGTACTAAAACGTACACTCCGTACCCGGCTAAAATGTACCACCGGAAATCACCCATTCGTGAATGAATCTCGGGGTGAAATTGAAATAAGTTGGCGCATCAATTCGGTAGGGTTGAAGTCAGAGGCACCTCCTCCAGTTGGCGGCGACCGCGGGCGCGATAGCTCGGCCCGGTGATCACAATCACATGTGCATTGTGGGCAAGCCGATCCAAGCCGGCCGAGGCGAGCAGCGGATTGCCAAACCAGGTCGCCCACTCGCTCGGGGCGCGGTTGCTGGTCAACAGAATCGCACCCTGCCGCTCGTAGCGTTCGTCGATAATGTCATAGAGGTCTTCCGAACTGGCTGCGGTGAGCGGCTTGAGTCCGAAATCGTCAATCACTAACAGATCCGGGCGCACATACAGCGTGAGACGTTTCTCATACGTGTTGTCGGCGCGCGCCGCACTCAAGTGCCGCAGCATCTTGTGGGCATTCGTGAACACGACATCAAACCCGCGGCGACATCCTTCGTGCGCCAACGCTTGCGCTAAATGGCTTTTGCCGACGCCGGTGGGGCCACACAATAGCACATTGCGGTGCTCGCGGACATAGTTGCCGGTAGCCAGGTCATAGAGTTGCTGCCGATTCACGCTCGGATTGAAGGCAAAGTCAAACGTTTCGAGCGTTTTGTCACCGGCGAGGTCCGCCCGGCGCACCCGCAGCGAGAGTTGCTTTTGCTGCCGGCGTTCGACCTCGTCTTCGAGCAGGCGTTCGAGAAAATCGGCATAGGTCCATTTTTCGTCAATCGCCTGGCGCATCCGCACGTCGAGGGTGTCGAGAATGCCCGAGAGCCGCAACTGTTTCAGTTTCGGGGCGAGGTGCTGTTTTAGTTCCATGTCGCACCTCCCAGAATGGTGGCGGCGAGTTCTGCCGCCGGACGTGCGAATTGCAAACTCGCGCGGGATGGCGTGAGCAATGGCGGTAGCACCAGTGCATCCAAGCCTTGTTCGAGGATGTGTTTGAGCGTGACATAGTGCACATCCCCGAAGGCCCAGCCGCGGGCGCAGGCCGCTTCCAGGCGGGCGGGGGTGTAGGTCTCGGCCAGTTTCAAGAGGCGGATGGCGGTGCGGGTTTTGTCCAACGGGCGTGCCGCCAAGAGTTCGGCCACGACTTGCGCCGTCGCTGGCCCAACGGCTTCGGCACGGGCCTGGCAGGTGGCGCGAGTGCTGGTGAGATAGGCGACTTGCGCGGCGGGAAAATGATTCAGTTTGGTGAGGCGTTCCCCCGGCTGGGTGGCGCGGCGATGGGTCGTGAGCAGCTCAAATTGCTCGGAAAACAAGCGGATTTCGCGCAGACCCGCGCGCAACCAGAGGCGTTGCCCGACATAGGCACTGGGTGCGGAGTAGAAGGCTTTCTCAAACACCACATGACCGTCGCGATGGAGTTTGACTTGTTTCCAGACGGCCGGATCATAGGGGTGGGTCGGCAATGGACGTAACGCCGCTCGTTCGGCCCGTGCGAAGCGGGCCAGCGGCGCTTCGTGGATGGTGCCATGCTCGCGTAACCCGGCGGTGGTCATAAGCCATTGCTGCACGTGGCGTTGCGCTTCAGCAAGCAGCGTGTTAGGCGCGACGAGTGGCATGAAACTCTGCTTGAGATACCCGACCCCGCCGCGTTCCACTTTGCCTTTGTGCTGCGGTTTTGCAGGCAGGCAGGGATCGATGAGAAAGTCATAGTGTTCGGCGCACTCGGCATACGCGCGCACGACCTCGGCCTCCTGCTCGACCCTGTAGGCTTTGATGATCGCCGCTTTCAAGTTGTCGAGCACCACCCGCTGCGGGACGCCGCCGAAAAACTCGAAGGCATGTTGGTGGCACACGAGCCAGGTGGGGATTTTCTGGTCGAACACGAATTCGACATACATATGCCGGCTCCAGGCCAGGACCATCACGAAGGCATAGGTGCGGCGCGGTGCGCCGGTCTGCGGATCGATCAGCGGCGTCACTTCGCCGAAATCGACCTGGGCGACTTCGCCGGGGGGTGTTTCGAGGCGCAGGACGACTTTGGGCGCTTTCGGTGGGCGCAGTTTTCGGGTCAAGCGCCAGACCGCTGTGCGACTGCCAGTAAACCCGGGGTGCTCACATAACTTTTGATAGACAAGGTATGGCCCCAGGCCTTGTTCCAGCAGCGTGCGGATTTGCTCGGTATAGGGCTCGAGGGGCGATTGATTTTGAGGCGGGGGCGTGGTGGGCCCGAGCGTGGCCTGGGCGAGGGCGTGTAGCGCGGCCAGGTCCGGCAACTCGCCGTCCAGGAGCTGCTGGGTCTGTGCCCATTCACGATATTTCGCAACCGTGCGGCGGTCGAGCTGCATCGCTTTGGCAATGCGGCGGTCTTTCTCGTTTGCGCGCAGGCGGCGCAAGAGTTGATGCAGGTCCATGGTATCTAGTCTCCGGTTACTCATGAGTGCTCCTCAGTCTGGAATGGACTGAGGATACTCGAGAATGGGAGACTCATTCACGGCAAGTGGTGCATTTTCGGTGAGTACGGGTGGTGTAGTTTAGCCGGGTACGCGCTGGTGTAGTTTAGCCGGGTACGCGCTGGTGTAGTTTAGCCGGGTACGCCTGGTGTATTTTAGACCGGGTACCGACAAATACGATTGTGGATGAGCTTACACACGAAGTTCGCATGACACGCACCGGCGTGTGGTATGTCTGTCGCCGCTACGAACGGGCCGGACTGGATGCCGTCCAAGATGCGCCGCGCACGGGACGCCCGCACGAGATTTCGGAATTGGAGC
>JBAVQS010000243.1:0-8242 GCA_049694275.1 Anaerolineae bacterium
AGGATGTCGGCCAAGTACGTCTGCAATTCATCGGGTGTGGGTGTGACCGGAGACACCGACATGTTTTCCATCAGGACACTTCCAGGGTTGAGTTTACCCTATTTTACCAAATGTGTCCTGACATCAGACTCCCACCCCGAAACGGGAGAAGGAGAGTCGGATTCCCACTCCCACCCTGAAAGCGACCATTGGAGTGGTGTGCCTGCTCCCTCTCCTGTTTTGCAGGGAAGGGCTGGGATGAGGGTGTGCGTTACCCTCTCCCCCGCTCAGGGGAGAGTTGGCGAGCAGGTGCACCGGACTCCCGCTCCGCGGGGGAGAGTTGGGATGAGGGTTCGCGTTACCCTATCCCCGCTCAGGGGAGAGTTAGCGAGCAGGTGTACCAGACTCCCTCCCCCGCTCCGCGGGGGAGGGTCGGCGAGCAGGTGTATCGGACTCCCTCTCCCGCTCCGCGGGGGAGGGTTGGGGTGGGGGTGGCTCCGCGCTTCCACACGTCATCCGAATACTCTCCAGCACCCCATCAATATTTCTCATTATCTCGTGATTCCAGAATCGGATCACGCGATAGCCACGCGCAGAGAGCCATTCGGTTCTCGCCTCATCCTGCTCGACCTGCTCGGCATGGCTATCGCCATCAATCTCGACAATCAGCCTGGCTGCCGTACAAATAAAATCGGCGATATAAGGACCGAGCGCGTGTTGCCGGCGAAAATGCAGTCCATCAAGTTGGTGATTGCGGAGCCGCGCCCAGAGCTTGCCCTCGGCCGGCGTCATCTCTTTGCGCAAGTCGCGCGCAAATCTCGCAACCGGTTCTGTTGTTCGCAACTGCTTGTGCTTGGAATTTGTGATTGGCATGTGGGTTTGGTTTGGCTAGTCCCCGGCCACCCCCACCCCAGCCCTCCCCCGTTCCACGGGAGAGGGAGCCGGACTCCCCTTCTCCCGCTGTGCGGGGGAAGGGGTTGGGGGATGGGGGTGAGGTGTGCAACAACCATCCTACTTCTTTTCCTTCTTCCGTTTCTTTCCCTCCACCCGCTCCAAACTCTTCCTTGCAATCTCCGCGTACGGCGACCCGAGCTTTTCTCAGATAGTTAGTGCCTCATGGAATAGTTGCACCGCTTGAGGTTTTTTGCCCTCGATTTCTTCCAGCATTCCCAACTGGTGCAAGCCGATGGCGATGCTGGCTTGGTCCCCCAATTGATTGGAAATATCAAGAACCTGCTTGTAGTTCTCCTTGGCTTCGTCAAACCTACCCTGCAGTCGCGCCAGAGTTCCAAGCTGGCCGAGAGTATAGGCGATGCCCTGCTGGTTGCCCAGCTTTTTGTTGATGTCGAGGCTCTCGCCATACAGCCGGCGCGCTTCCGCCAGCTCCCCCTGGTCCTTTGCCAGATTTCCAAACTGGTGCAAGCTGCTGGCGATGCCCTGCTGGTTGCCCAGCTTTTTCTTGATGTCGAGGCTCTCATCATACAGCCGGCGCGCTTCCGCCAGCTCCCCCTGGTCCTTTGCCAGATTTCCAAACTGGTGCAAGCTGCTGGCGATGCCCTGCTGGTCGCCCAGCTTTTTGTTGATGTCGAGGCTCTCGCCATACAGCCGGCGCGCTTCGGTCAGCTCCCCGCGATCTGCCTGCATAATTGCCGCGTCATGCGCTAGATTTGCCACATCCTGCTCTCTATTCGCTTGATGCGCTGCCACGATTCCTTGTTGAGCATAGTGCAACGCTTGATCCCAATATCCGCGAGTGTAAAGTATCCCCGGGGAAGCAACCAAGTAAACCAACTGGATAACACTATCCCAATCCCTGCCCTCGAACGCGACATCCATCGCCGTCAGCAGATTATCCTTCTCTGCTTCCAGCGCGTCGAAATCTTCGGGGGTGGGCTTGGCATGGGCCTTGGCATAGCGCAGAAAGTAGGTGACAAATCGCTTGCGGAATTCGCCAGCGCGCGGGTCGCGTGCAAGATGTGCGCGGGCTAGTTCGCGCGTCAGGCCCTCTACCATCAGGCGTTCGCCTCCTACCGTCGTTCCCACAAGCCAGAGGGCAGAGAGGTGCTTGACCGCCTCGTTGAGCCGTTTGAGCTCGTCGCCGAATCCTGCCGCCTCGGCGAGCGCCTCGCGGGATGCGCTCGGGACAAAGAGGGAGAGCGCGAGGAGCGTATCCCGCCCAGCCGCGCCCACCTGGGGCAGGTTGAAGGAACGGTCGAACACGCGCTGGGCGGCATCCCCCTCGCCGTGCGCCAGGTCGTCTAGCACGGTGCGCGGCGCCTGCGCGAGGTCGATCTGCGCGACGATCCACTGCATGACGAGCGGATTAGCCCCGGCGGTCTGGATGATGCGGTCGCGGTCCGGGCCGGAGAGGGTATCCGGGCTGCGGGTCTCGGCGATCAGGCGGGCGAGAAATTCATGGGCTTCTGGCAGGGACATGGCGTAAATCGCCACATTGCGCGCCGGGTTCACGCGCTCGCGGGTGGTGATGAGCGCCGGGCAGGGAGCGCGCTGGTGGAGAAACTCGGCGCAGCGCACCTGCTCCGCCGTGGCGACCGTCTCGAAATTGTCGAGCACGACCAGGGCCGGGGCGGCGGCGAGCAGCGCACACACAGCCTCTCCTTTTGGCGCGGGCGCGAGCGTGCGCAAATCCGGCCGGCCGAACTGAGCGGCGATTTCGTCGAGCAGCGTACCGAGCGTCAGGTCGGCGCGGCCATCCGCGCTGATCCAGGCGATGCGCGGGCCAAACACGGCACTCATCTCGCGGGCCGCTTCTGCAGCCAGCGTGGTCTTGCCCACACCCCCAGGTCCCCAGAGCGCAACCAGTTGATTCTTGTTCGGGTCCAGTTCTTGTTGCAGCCGCGCAACCAGGTCGCGCCCCTCTTTATCGCGCCGGGCTACAAAGCCGACGACCGGCGGGCGCGGGAGGGTATGGGAATAGGCAGGAGTCGGGTCAGGGATGAGGCCGCGCGGCATGGGCTCGTCGCGGAGGACCGCACACAGTTTGTGATAGCCGTCGTCAAATCTCGACTCGTCGCGGAAATCGATATACGCGATCGACTTGAGAAGCGGGGGAATGTCGCAGGTACGCAGGTAGAGGGGGATGATTCGTTCTGAACGTTCTGAAACGGCGATCCAGGTGTTGACCATCCGCTCCATTTTCACCCAGCTCGATGCCATCGCTTCGGGAGTCAGGATGATAGCAACCTTTCGGCTCGCTTTCAGCCCCGCTTCGATGCGCTCGGGAATGAACTGGCCCGGGCGAATATCCCACCGATCGAGAAACACGCGCAGCTTGCGGTCCTCGTAATCCTCTTTTTCCAGCCGTCCCGCCAACCGCTCTGCCCACGCAACGTCCACTGAACTATAGCTGATGAACAGGTCGTATTCTTCATTGTTCAACTCGGGCATGGGGCCTCCTGGACAGCGTCGGGCTTGTTGTCGGTAATGGCCCTTGAAAAGCGCGGGCGCTGCCCTGTTGGGCTTGACCGACCAGGTCAGCTCTAATCTAATGTGGTGATTCCTCATATCGCGTAGGGGCAGTGGCTTGTCCCTGCCCTAGCCGGGCGAGTACGCACCATCGCTCCCGCCCTGGCCGGGCGAGCACGAAGCATCGCCCCTACTTGTGAGGAATCACCGCAATCTAATCAGTTGCGGCAAGTGAAATTGTTCGGCCTGACGGTCAGGCTCGTTTTACTCCTGCAATTTTGGCAAGCGCATCCGCATAAATCATCATCTGTTCTTGAATCCGGGTGAGTTCGTCGCGAAATTCCTTCGCCTTTTCCCACCGGCGCTCATGCTCCCGCGCACTCATATCCGCCGGGCGCATCTGTTCATACGCCTGCAGCAAGGGATGCCACTTGGCCAGAAAGGGTCTCAACCCTTTATTCAACACATCAATGGCGACCGGGCCAAAGGAATCCGGCCCCTGCGCAACTGACGGGCCTGCTTGCCGGAGAATCTGGCGGGTCGCCCCAAAGATATTGTAAAGAGAGGTCAGGGCTTCGCTCAACAGCCCCTCCTCCTGGCCCAGCGGCTGCACGGCAATCCGGGTTGCCAATTCGACATAGAGTTCCCAGGCGGCTTTTTGCTGGACTTCGTCCGGCTGGAACTCGAGTTGACCGATTCCGAAGGGCAAGGATACGGTGAGTTTTGTGGCTTTGATTTTTTCGCGTGGCATGGTCTGTTCCTCCTACTTGCGCGGTGTGTTGGTTTGAAGCATGGGCACGTTGAACATCTCCATCTTGAAATCAAACCCGCCGACCCGGAGGCGCGGGATGAAATTGGGCCAGACGCCGGTGGGCCGCAGCGCGCCGGACACCTTGCCCTGGCCGCCGGTCCCCTCGTCGGCAAAGTGGAAGATGTCCTGCAGCATCACGATCTCCCCTTCCATCCCCTGCACTTCGGTGATCTGCACGATCCGGCGCGAGCCATCGCGCAGGCGCGCCAACTGGATGATCAGGTCCACTCCGCCGGCGATCTGCTCGCGCACCAACTTGAGCGGCAGGTCGGGCCGGGCCATCAGGCACATCGTCTCGAGGTGGGAAATGACATCGCGCGGCAAATTCGCGTAAATTGTCGTCAGCGAACCGTCGTGCCCGCTGTTCAGCGCCTGGAGCACGTTCAGCGCTTCGGGGCCGGAGCACTCGCCAATGATGAGGCGATTGGGACGCAGGCGCAGCGAATTCGCGACCAGGTCGCGGAGGGTGAGACGCCCCGAACCGTCCTGTTCCGGCGACTTGGATTCCAGGCGCACGACCTGCCGCTTGTTCAATTGCATCTCGGCCGTGTCCTCGATCGTCACGATGCGCTCCCCCTCCGGGATAAAGTTCGCCAGCGCATTGAGAAGCGTCGTCTTGCCGCTCCCCCGGCCGCCGGCGACGACGATATTCAAGCGCGACACCACGCACGCACGCAGAAACTCGGCCATTTCGGAAGTGAGCGTGCTGAGCTTGACCAGTTCCTCCAGCGCCAGTCTCCGGGTAAACTTGCGGATGGTCAACACCGGCCCATCAATCGCGCCGGGGGGCACGATCACATTCACATAGGACCCATCTTGCAGCCGCGCATCCACGATCGGCGACCGGCCGTCTGCGCGACGCCCGAGTGGGCGCGTGATTCGCTCGATCACCCGCATCAGATGGTCGGCATCGTCAAAATGAAGGTCGATCTCCTCGAATCGCCCCTTGCGCTCGACAAAGACCATTTTCGGCCCGTTCACCATGATCTCGGTGACGGTCGCGTCGGCCAGGAGGAAATCAAGCGGGCCCAGCCCGATCAACTCCGCAGTCACCTCGGATTTCAGGCGGGTTATCTGCGAATCGGGGAGAATGACGCCGGCAGTCTGGAGCAGTATGTTGATGCGCTCGCCAATGCGCGCGGTCGTTTCCGGCGTAGAGGTCAATTGCTCAGGCGGCATCGCGCCCTGAACCCGCTCGGTGGCCCAGCGGCGGAGTTGCTGCCATTTCTCCCGTGCGACGTCCTCCGCCGATAAGGGTTTGGGCTCGACAGCCGGCGCCGGTTGGGAAGCAGGCAGGGCAGGTTCTGCACTGCTCTGCGCGGGGGGATGCGTGTCCCCCGGGGCAGCCGGCGGTGTGGAGGTCGCAGCGGGCGGTGGCGGCCCCGCGGGCGGCTGCGCCAGCGTGGCCGGCGCAACCGGTTTGTTTACCCGAGGCTCCAGAACCGGCTCGGGCTTGTCCGGCGTCGCGCCGGCCGGTCCTTTTTTATCCTGGAGACGATCCAATAGGGATGGCATATTATTCCTTCGTGCCCGGTTCCTGGGCTTCTTCGCGCGGAATAATCCACACGACATGATCTTTGTTCACAATGGCCGTCTCATCTTTTGCAACGACGACGCCAGTGCTCAGGTCACGAATCTCTGCCTGCGTAATCGCAATAAAATGCTCGCCGTTGTTTAGTTCATCCTTGATTCGATTGTCCTGCAGCAGATGAATCATGCCTGAGATTCGCATCCCGTTCACCAGCGCCTGTACCGGCGCCGAGCGTTTATGAATACGAGTCGTATAGTATTTGCCTTTTTCGTCGAAACGTTGGTCCATAATACGAGCCCCTTTTTCGAGAAAAGAAAGACGTCGCCAGAGATGCGGAATCCAATCGTAGTATATTCCGCATCACCCGGTTTGGCAATGTTACGGCTCTGAAAAACACCCTTACAACAATTCCACATCGTGCGGGAGCGATTCCTGCAATCCACTCCCTGTCATCTGTACAAAGATCGCCTTGTCGCTAAACTCCTTCAGGTCATGCGCGCCGCTATAGCTCATGCCGCTCTGGATGCCTCCCACCAGCTGCGTGAGCACCTCTCTCGCGCGCCCACGATAAGGGACGGCCGCCTCCACCCCTTCCGACACATAGTCGTCTATCTCTTCCTGCGTGATTCCCGCGTCCCCCTCACGCTGCTTGCGCGCCACATTCGCCTGCAGCGAGGCCATGCCGCGCGAAACCTTGTAGCGGTGCGCCTTGCGCGTCATCATCAGCCCGGGGCTTTCGTCCGTCCCGGCCAGCAAACTGCCGATCATGATCGTAGACGCGCCCGCGGCGAGCGCCTTGGCCGCATCTCCCGGCTGGCGGATGCCGCCGTCGGCGATAATGGGGATATCGGCTGAGCGCGCCGCCTCGACACAATCGATCACCGCCGTCAACTGCGGCACGCCCGACCCGGCGACGACCCGCGTAATGCAGATCGAGCCCGGCCCGACCCCCACCTTGACGGCGTCTACGCCCGCATCAATCAGCCGTTTGGTCCCCTCCGCCGTCGCCACGTTCCCGCCGATGATCTGCGCGTGCGGAAAATGCTTGCGAATCTGCGCAATCATCTCCAGCTCTTGCCTGGAGTCGCCATGCGCAATATCGACGACGATGCAGTCCGCGCCCGCCTGGAGCACGCAATCGACCCGCTTGAGGTCCTGCTCCTTGACGCCGACTGCCGCCCCGACGGCCAGCCGGCCCCGTTCATCCTTGGTTGCGCGCGGGTACTGGGCCAGCTTGGTAATGTCCTTGAGCGTAATCAGCCCCACCACCTGCTGCCGATCATTCACCAGCGGCAGCTTTTCAATTCGGTTTTCGTGGAGAATCTGCTGCGCCTGTTCGAGCGTGGTTCCCGGCGGCGCGGTGACCACCTCATGCCGCATCACCTCGCGCACGGTCCGGTGATTGCCCGGCTCGAACAACAGGTCGCGCGTCGTTACGATACCAACCAGCACATTCTCGCCGTCCACGATCAAGAGGCCGCCCGTCCCGGTTTCGTCCACAATCTGCCGCGCCGCTTCGATGCTGCTGTCATCGCGAAGCGTAATCGGCGCATCGACGACGAACGACTCCGATTTCTTGACGCGCTTGATCTGCTGCACCTGCTCGTCAATCGTCATGAAGCGGTGGATAATGCCGATACCCCCTTCACGCGCCATGGCAATCGCCATCTCACTCTCGGTGACCGTATCCATATTCGCCGAGACAATCGGGATCTGGAGCGTGATCTTGTTCGTGAGCCGCGACAGAATGGAAAGCTTGCGCCGCGAGACCACATCCGAATGCTGCGGCACGAGCAGTACGTCGTCGTACGTCAATCCCACGGTCGGTAGAATTTTCATCTCGCTTCCTCTTTCCTCTCTCCCTGCTTGAGAGTATCGCCATTGGATTCCGTATCAAATGCGGGGGCAACGCCCAAAATAATCCGGTCCCCTTCCATGCGCTCGATCATCGCCAGCGAGACGACCGGGATGCCCAAGTGCTTTAATTCTGCCCGTCCCCCCTCAAAGCTTTTTTCAATCACTGCGCCGATTCCCACCAGGGTCGCGCCGCTCTGCTCGATCAATTTGACGAGGGCGAGGATGGTACGGGCAGTGGCGAGAAAATCGTCCACAATCACCACGCGGTCGGCCGGGCCAAGAAACTCTGGCGAGACGATCAGCTCGACCTCGCGGCCGTGGGTGTGTGAGCTTGCGCTGGTACGAAAGGGGTTGGCCGCCATGGTAAGCGGCTGGTGCTTGCGAGCAAACACCACCGGCACTCCAAGCACAATGCCGGTGGCGAGGGCGGGCGCAATGCCGCTGGTTTCGACGGTCAGAATCTTGTTGGGCCGCAATGGGCCGAGCGCGCGCGCCAATTCCTGCCCGATGTCACGCATCAAAACGGGGTCCAACTGATGATTGATGAAGGAATCTACCTTGAGGATCCCGCGCCCCAGATGCTTGCCATCCCGCAGGATTCGCTCATTGAGCTGCTGCATTCGCCACGCTCCTTTCAC
>JBAVQS010000244.1:0-18959 GCA_049694275.1 Anaerolineae bacterium
CCCAAAAAGGTCCCCCTCTCCTGAAAGCGTTCTCTGCTCTCAGGAGAGGGGGTTAGGGGGTGAGGCGCTCCCTCCGTCTACACCCGCATCAAATCCGCGTTAATTGCTTCCATCGTCTCGACGGTCAGCGGCGCAAAGCCGTGTGAGGCAATGTCGTTCAGCGACATGTTCAGGGCCATCTCCATCCCCGGCATGTTCAGGTACTGCCCAAAATACTTTTCCAGCACGGCGCGTCCACCCGGATTTTCCAGCACATCCTTGAGCGGGGTGTGTTTGTTCAGCCGGGCTGCTCCCGCTGCCGCTAGGGCCCGCTGTATCCAGTGGAAGGTCCCGCGGCCGCGGATATCGCGCGACGATGCGCCCACGAGCACCTCGAACTCGCCGGATTCTGCTACCCAGCCCTTGCGCGCCGGATCGTAATACTCGAAGGATTCATGATCCAGCGTGAAGGTCGCCGTCTTGGATTCGCCCGGTTCCAGCGTCACCTTGGCAAACGCCTTGAGCTCCTTCTCGGGCCTATGGAGACGTGAGCGCTTGTCGTGGATGTAGAGCTGCACGATTTCCTGGCCTGCGCGGTCGCCGGTGTTCTGTACTTGGACGCTCACATGTACCGTCTTGCCCGTTTGGATGGAGAGATTGCGATAGGCGAACGTCGTATACGAAAGGCCATAGCCAAAAGGAAAGAGCGGCTCGACGTCTCGCTTGTCATAGTAGCGATAGCCGACGAACAGCCCTTCCCCATACACGACCTTGCCGTTCTCGCCCGGATAGTTGATATAGGCGGGCGTATCCTCCAGGCGTTTTGGAAAGGTAGTGGGCAGTTTGCCCGACGGATTCACATCGCCGAACAGCACATCGGCCATTGCGTTTCCGGTCTCTTGCCCGAGATACCACGCCTGGAGCACGCCCTTGACCTGGCCGAGCCAGTCCATCGCCAGCGGCGAGCCGGCATTGAGGACGACCACGGTGTTGGGGTTGGCCGCGGCAACCGCCTCGATGAGCTGCTTTTGCTCACCCGGCAGTTCCATGTCCGGCCGGTCAAATCCTTCGCTCTCCCATTCGGCGGTCAGTCCTGCAAACACAATGGCGACATCGGATTCCTTTGCGAGCGCCACCGCCTGTGCAATCGGGTTCGCCGGCGCCACCGGCATACAGCCGAGTCGGATATTGCGCCACAACGGTCCTGGCTGAGCCGAGAATTCGACGGTGAGCGAATACGCTTGTCCCGCCTCCAGGTCCATTTCGGCCAGGCCCTCGCGGCCCTGCAGTTCATTCTTTTCGTCCCAGTTGCGGATGATCTCCTTGCCGCCGACGAGGAGCCGGCTCTTGCCCACCGTCGATAGGCTGAACTGGTAACGGTCGGTCTCCGGGACGCGGAACGCGCCGCTCAGGCGGACGGAATAGTTGTTGAAATCGACGCTCCCCGGCAGCTTTTCGCCGAACCACACCAGTTCCGTTTTGCGCGTGACCGCGGTCTGAATCGGCGCGCCGCTCAACTCGCGGTTGCCGAAATACTCGACCTTGAGCGGCGCGATCAACCATGCGCCGTCCAATGTCGGCGGGTGTTTCATGATCGGGCAGCCGAGCGCATACTTTACCTTGCCTGCGCCGAGTCGTTTCTGAATGGCGTTCAGCGGGCTAACCACATAGTGCGGGGTGACGCGCGCACTGCCGCCCCCCATGATCGCCGCCCATTTGGCGTTCGAGCCGATCACGGCAACCTGCTTGAGCTGGTTCGCCTTGAGCGGCAGAATCTGGTTCGCGTTCTTGAGGAGGACGATCGCCTCGGCCGCGACCTTGCGCACCAGGGCGGGGTGCGCCGGGTTGTTCAACGCAGTCTCGGACGTGGGGTTGGGATGCTCGAACACGCCCGCGCGTTCCAGCGTGCGGAGGATGCGGCGGACTTTGTCGTCGATGACCGCCTCACTCACCTGGCCGCTCTGGACCGCTTCCAATGCCTTTTGTCCCATCCAGCGCGCCGGCCCCGGCATCTCCAGGTCAAGCCCGCCGCCCGGCACATGGTCGCTATAAGTCCCGTACCAGTCCGATATGACAATCCCGTCATAGTTCCATTCCCCTTTGAGAATGTCCTTGAGCAGGTAATCGTTCTCGCTGCTATAAACGCCGTTTACGCGGTTATAGGACGACATGACGGCCCAGGGCTTGGCCTCGCGGATCGCGATCTGGAACGGGCGGAGGTAAATCTCGTGCAGCGCGCGCTCACCCACTTCCGAGCTCATGCTGTTGCGCTCGAATTCGGAATCGTTGCAGCACAAGTGTTTGATGCACGCCCCGACCCCATTGTTCTGCAAGCCGTTGATATAGGCAATCGCCATCCGCGCCGTGAGATAGGGGTCTTCCGAAAAGCACTCGAAATTGCGCCCGGCAACCGGCGAGCGGTGGATATTGACCGTTGGGGCGAGCAGGATATTCGCGCCCTTGGACTTGACCTCCTCCGCGAGCGCGTGGCCAATCTGTTCGACCAGCGCGGGGTTCCAGGTCGCCGCCAGCGCTGCGCCGCCGGGGAAACAGCCCGAGGTGGGGCCGGACGCCTCGTCATCGCCGCGTGCGCCCAGCGGGCCATCCGTCGTCTTGATCGTGGGGATGCCGAGGCGCGGGACGAGCACGGTGCGCCAGAGGTCCGCGCCGGCGAGGAGCGAGATCTTTTCTTGTAGCGTCATCTGCTTGAGCAGGGATTCAATTCGTTCCATTGTATTTTACCTTCCCATAAGGTTAATCCACTCCATAGTGGATATGAATCTGTTTGGCCTGACCGTTCCTGACCTGACCGGCATAGGGCGACGCGATCACGCTCCCCTCAATCTGCGCCGTCGAGCCATCCCGCATCTCGATTACGATGCGCTGTGGGCGTGGTCCCCGCTCGCCGAAGAGAGGGGTGCGCGCAGGGTTGTGATAGATAACCCCCGTGTGCCCGAGGAATGTAAAAGAGACCTGCCCGGCCGCATCGAACATCCAGTCGGGGAGCACTGGTTGCAGCTCACACCGGAGCTCTCCCTCGCGTACCTGGAAGGGCTGTGCGCCCGCCATCATCCGGCGCCAGATGCTCAGAAACTCGGCGGTCGAGCCCGAGAGCCGCGCCACAAAACCGCGCCCATGGAGCGATTCATCCGGGTGCGCGCTGCTGGCGATGAACGACGAGTTTTCGAGCGTGCTCCGCCCGTACTGCTCCGGGTCGAGGAACGGGACGAGCGTGTTGCGGAGGTCGGACCAGAACTCTTCATACAGCCCCGCGTTCAGCACCTCCAGCAAATACTTGTACTCCATGTGCAGCCAGATGGATTCGTTCTCCAGCCACCCCGGCGTAAAGGCCCGCGCCCGGCCAATCGTAGGCGGTTCCTCGGTCAGTGGGGCATTGACCTTGTACATCTGCAGCCGGACGTCGAACAATAGGCTGGTCCGAATCTGCTGGTAAAGCGTGCGCGCCCGGTCCCGGTCTCTCACCAGCTTGAGCCAATGGACCGGCCCTTCGAGAAAGAGTGGCAGGGGATGGGCTTGCCACTGCGTAGGTATCAGGCGCCTCCGTCCGTGCGCGTCCTGTTGCTCTGCTCCCCGGTCGTTCAACACGGGCTGCGATTCAAGCCCGGTATAACGGAAATAGGTCGGGGGTATGCCCCCGTTATCGATCCGGGCACGGTCCGTCCCGGCCCAGACCTTGTCTCGAAAGAGAGACAGTGCCTGTTCCAATTCTTCCCGCGCGATACTTTGCTCTTGCCCATCGAACCCGAGCCGCACCCGTTCGCGATATTGCTCGCGCGCGTCCGCTGCTGCCGCCCAGTATACCACATCCCGTTCCGTATCTGGTGATTTTGCATAGTCGTGCAGGTGTTGGCCCACTCGCATCATCAACTCGCACAACTCGATGGGCAGCCTGACGCTCTCGACCTTGAGGTCGGAGAGGGCGTTGCCGAGAAAATCGATGAGCCGTATCAGCTCGTACGCCTCACAGGTTGACGAGCCAAAAAGCGCCGGCAGCCCGTTCAGCGCGTCATACCATCCTGGCTTGCCCGCCTCCATCTCAATTCCCAGTCCCGCCTGGTCCATCGTCGCAGACTTGATGACGGCTAACCCGATGAGCTTGGCCAATAGCGTGGTGCGATAGATTTCCCCGCGCCCGTGGTTGGCTCGGACCAGGTTGGGGGACTCGGCGCGAGAGGCGATAAGCGCCTTTTTCTCAGGATCGACGGCGACGGCATTCAACTGTCCCGGCTGGCCGCCGACCTCGACGTACCGCTCGGCGCGCGGTCGCACCACGGCCGGGCTGTCGTAATAGGTGTAGGTCGGATCGAGCAATAGCTCGGCCTTGTGGTCGGGATAGATGGCGAGATAGTTTTCGATCAGGTCGAGATTGTAGGTCCAGTGGTCGATCCAGTACCCTTCGCCAAACGCGGCTTGAAAAGACTGGTCCGCGGCGGCAATAACCTTGTTCAGCAGCTCGTCGAGCCCGACCTGGAACGCAACATTCTCCCGGGTAATCTCCATCAGCAGCGCTCCCGGGGTAAAGAGGCGAGCGAGCCGCGCCGCGAGCCAGCCCGTATCTTTGACCTGGGCGCACAGCCTGGCGCGGCGCTCCTCGGGTACGAAAAAGCGGCTTCCCTGCAAGATCAGCGGATTATATCCATCCGCCTGGATGAGGTTCATGAACACGCGAATGTTGAACGCGCCGACGCGCGGTTCGAGCAAAACATCGCAGCGCCGATTCTGGTTCACGTCGCGATAGTTGCCGTTTCCCTGCGAATAATATT
Organism: Anaerolineae bacterium; assembly: GCA_049694275.1. Classification (GTDB taxonomy): domain Bacteria; phylum Chloroflexota; class Anaerolineae; order UBA4142; family SHND01; genus JBAVQS01. The sequence goes on from JBAVQS010000244.1 coordinate 4,764, forward strand.
CCGGCGCGATGACAAAGGCATTGTAATCGCGCTCCAGGTCGCCGTGCTTGCGTGAGTAGAGGTGATAGACGGTCGTTTGCTCGCCTATTCCCAGTACGACCGGCCAGCCCCCCCGCATCACATTGTCGAGCAGGTTCTGGCGGCAATAGACGTCGAACAGCGGCAAGGCGGTCTGCGTGGTCACGACGTCAGTCAGCGCTTGTACCAGCGCATTCCCTTCATGCCGTTTGTTCTCGAGATAGGCGGCCGACGCGAGGCGAGGAACCTGGGCGTTGACCAAATCCACGCTCTGCGCGTGCCCGATCACCGCATACAAGGTGAGGGACTCGCCGGGGGCGAGATGGAAGGGCGTCCCCGCGAACCCACACGGCGTCTTACTTTCGGTGTGCTGCACGCGCCCGGCCAGTACATCCAGCGTGTGTTCCTTGAATCCATCGGGATGGGTCAGCGCTGTATTCTGCTCAAAGACGAGGAGGGGATCACACAGGGTGGGGAGGGGCTGTCCGTCCTGGACAAAGGCGAGGTAAAAATGTCCCGCCTCAATCTGCTCGACCTCGGGCTTGTCCTCAATGCTCGACCGCACCCGATAGAATGGGATGCCCTGCGCGCGATTGAACACATCCATCCAGGCTTCGGCCGTGCGCGAGATTTCTTTAAGAATCCCATTGGAAACTCCAAACGGCACGATTGCGGGCAGTCCATCGAGTAATTCACCGCGCTGTGTTTTATTCGAGCGGTTGGTCACGGTGAGCGTGCGCACGAGCGCCGCCAGGTTGTGGTTTGGGAGGTTGAAATAGGTAACCCGTGTTTCCAGACCGGTTGATTTGGCGTATTCGGTCAGTTCCAGTTCATTTGCGCTGATGAGCATTGCCGTAGGGTTCCCCGCGCGGCCAAGTGAGTTGAATGGCTCATAGATCGACCGGGCGCGCGCCAGCTTGATAAAGGTGCGGAATCCGGTGAACGGCGTCATCTGATACGCCTTGTTCGCCGGCTGGAACTCGACCATTGCCGCGTCCTTGCTCTCGACCCCGAAACTGGCGATCCCTTGCCCGCGGTTCACGTAAAATGTCCACATCGGAATGCCCAGCGGCCCCGCGATGCCGGGAAGAAAGCTGGCAAAGGGCGGCCGCTGGCCATAATCCGAAATGACAAAGCGTCCATCCTGGAAATAGAATGCGCGGTTTTTCATCGTTTGAGCTCAAACAACTCGATGATATCTTCCGCCGTCCATACGCCGCGATACAGCGTCCAGGCTTCGACGTACCGGGTCGATTCGCCCGGTTCGAGGCGCACCAGCGGACCCAGGGTTTCCAGTTCGAGATACTGGTCGTTGACGTAGACCTCGGCGTTGCAATTCATGTCGGCATGTGGCTTGTCCGGTTCGGGCGCAAACTCTTTGACGAACATGACCGTGTCATTCAGATAGGCTACCTTGCCGTGATGGCTCAGATAACCCACCTTGTAGGACGGCAGTCCCGCTTCGCCGCGGATCGTGATCAGGTCCTCCTCCAATTCCAGCCGCGGGTCGGTCCAGCGCGAGCAGGGCCACAGCGCTATATGCCGGTTTGGAGCGAGTGGCAGGTCCTCGCGCGGCTCGTTGGGGCAGGGGAAAAAGGCGTATCCACCAAGCGGCAATTCTGTAATGCCCCACAGCGCCAGCTCGCACGGCGTCACCCCATCATTCTTGACCCCATGGGTGACGGTCACGCGCGGCCCGTCGGTCGCGAGTTGAACCTCAAGACTCTTGGTTAATCGAGTCAATGGCGCGGTCCTTTGGGTCAGTCGCACGCCGCGCACAATGGGCTCGACCGCCACCGGGTCATTATCCGGAAGCGACGTCTCTGGACTTTTCTCTGGCGCAATCCACAGCCGGTGCCCGCCGTAGAGCCGGTACGGTCCGTACGGTGTCTCCCATCCATTTTGCGGCGTCTCGGCGAGCAGGTTACGCTCCTCGCCATGGAGGAACAAGCGCACGATCCGCGGCCCCGCCGTCGTCAAATACTCGACGGCCACATGCTCGTTCTCTATCCGTTCAACCGGCAACCCATAATAATCGTTTGGCATAAGTTTATCCCATCGTCACCTGGACATGGCACACTGCGCCCGCTGGCTGGACGGGCACAATATTCCCATCAATCTGCTGTCCGTCGATGCTCAGGCGTTGGATGCCCTTGCATACATGTACGGGGTTCTGGACTTGTATCTCGTAAGTCGCGCCGCGGAACCGCCGGACCATGCGGAATCCGTTCCATGCCGCCGGGATGCACGGATCGATCTCTAGCCCTGTATAGGTGGGGCGCACGCCGAGGATATATCGCGTCCCCGCCTGATACATCCACGCGGCCGTGCCGCTTAGCCAGCTATTGCGCGCCAGGCCGAACTGGGGATGCTCGTCGCCAAGAATATTTTGCGGGTAAACATACGGCTCGCATTCAAACTCGTCGATGTGCTCGTTCTTGGCCGCAGGGTTGATCTGGGCATAATATTCGAACGCCCGGTCGCCGCGCCCCAGAATCGTCTCGGCAATGATGGCCCAGGGATTGGTATGCAAAAAGATGCCGCCATTCTCTTTGGCGCCGGGCGGATAGGTGGTCACGCCCCCTTTCGCCGGGTCAAAACCGTTAAACCCGGGCGCGCTCGTCTTGATTCCGTTCCGCGTATTGAGCCGTGTATAGAGTGAATCCATCACCTGCACGGCGCGTTCGTGCGGCGCAAATCCCGAAAGCACGGCCCACGATTGAGGATAGTTGTAAATCTGTCCTTGCTCATTCGTGTGGCTGCCCAGCGGTTGGCCGTCGTGATCGAAATAGGCGATATACCACTCGCCGTCCCAGGCATTCGCATTCACGTATTCCTGCATTTGCCCATAGTACGTCTGGTATTTCTCTACACTGGCCGGCTCGCCCAGTTGCGTGAACAACTCGATCAGTTCTTGCAGCGCCTTGCCGTAGAGGTTGGCCGAGAGCGCCGATTCCGCGCCGGGGGCGAGGTTGATGGTATCGTTCCAATCCGCAAAGCCGAGCAGCGGCAGGCCATGCCTTCCCGTATCGGCGTGTGTAAATTCGACCGCGCGGCGCAGGTGGTCGAGCACGCTCCCCGTTTCGAGGGGTTGCCCCTCCCGGTCTCGTTCATAGTACGGGACCCGTTCGTCAAGAAAAGACAGGTTGCCTGTTTCCTTGACATAGGCGCAGACGGCGAGTACTGCCCAGAGGTGATCGTCGCTGTAATAGTGCGGCCGGTCCTCCCGCTCGCGTGAATCCCCTTCGGTAGCGACCATCGTCAGGGGATTGAGTTGGTGCATCGCCGAGCCGTTCCGCTTTTGGACATGCAGGAGTTTCGTGATAAGCGCCCCCGCCTCCTGCGGCGCGCTGGCGAGCACTCCCAGCACATCCTGCGCACTGTCGCGGAATCCAATGCCGCGTGCGCCGAATCCCAGTTGATATAGCGAGAGGTAGCGTGACCACTGCTTGGTCATGTAACACTGGCGGGCATTGTGCACGTTCAGCATCCGGTTCATGCCTGCATCCGGCGTCTCGACCTGCTGCGCGGCCAGGTATTCATCCCAGAATGCGCCGAGCTTTTGGAACTCCCGGTCCACCTGCGCCGGATCGCGATATTTCCGGATCGCCGCGCGTTCCGCGTCCAGTCGTTCGCACTGGCCAAGCTGGGTAATGATCCGTCTCGTCTCGCCCGGTTGCACGGGGCCGAGGTGAGAAAGCAGGGCGGTGATATTATCCGCCCGGTGCGCCTGGTAGTTGCTTAGCTCCTGGCGCCGTAAAGCCAGGGGATTGGCCCACGTTCCATATTCGTTATCGCCGAGGAAGCGCTTGCGATCCGTCTCGAACGACGATACCGGATAGCTGGAGGCATGAAAATTAATTGCCAGGTCGCGCATCATGAACGCATATTGTTGGAGGACGAGCATCCCGTCCCCTTCGTCCAGCGCGCGGACCTGCATCGTTTGCGGCACCCAGTCGGCGTTAGTAAACTGCTTGAGCGCATCGAAATGGGTGTACTCGACGACCGGAACCACGTCAATCTCTAGCGGCGCGTCGGTGAGATTTGTCACGCGAATATCTCGAATCTCGCGGTGGTCGCCGACCGGGACAAAGATCGTCACCTCGGTGCGAATCCCGTAAAACTCGCTCACGATGCGCGTATACCCTAGCCCGACGTGGCATTCATACCGGTCATACCGGTCGAGCGTGGGGACAAAAAAGGGCGAAAAGACATGGTATTCGTTCCCTTGCGGGAATCGCAGATAGAGGGTCTCGCCCTTGAACTCGGATGCGGGGAGCTGTGGAATGTACTTGACGATCCGGTTGAGCGCGGGGTCCTCTTTGCAGAGGAGCGCTCCGCCCGTATGGTCCACAAACCCGCCGAACGCCAGCGTGCCAATATAGTTGATCCACTTGACCGGCGTGCGCGGATCGGTAATGACATATTCGCGCTTTTCGTCGTCGAAATAGCCGTAGGACATAGGAACCTCAATAATCACTTCATTTGCCGGGGCAATCCAACTGTTTGGGCGAAGGATCGCTTGCACCCAGACCGAATCCATAAGCAAAGAGCGGCGCGTCGCAGCCCTCTTTCGGCAGGCTCCCGAAATCAAAGGGTAATTGTTTGTTCGAGCGCGGCCACGAATAAGGCGTTTTGCCGGTAAAGGGCGATACGCCGAACAACCCATCGGCGACACCTTGTCCCTCCGTGCCGGGCAACCAGGCTGCGATGAGCGCATCCCATTTCGGCAGTTCGTCCGCGACGACAAGTGGACGACCCGACAGGACGACCACGATCAGCTTGTTGCTCTGTGCTTTGACCCGATCAATTGCGGCGATGTCCTCCAGGGCGAGGGTGAGGTCCGCCCGGTCCCCAATTCCCTCCGCATAGGGGCTTTCTCCAACGACCACGATGCCGGCATCCGCCTTGAGAGGCTTGCCGCTTGCATCCGTCACCCCGTCGAATTTTCCAAAGCGGTTGTATTCGACGCGCGTCCCTTTGCCGACGGTCTGTTTGATGCCGTCGAGAATGGTCGTTCCCGGTTCATTGTTCCCCGTTTTGCCCTGCCATGCGAGCGTCCATCCCCCGCTTTGCATGCCCATATCGTTTGCGCCCAGGCCGGCGATGAAAATGACCGGTGTATTTGTGGAGAGGGGCAAGATGTTGTTTTCGTTCTTGAGGAGGACGAGCGATTTCTGCACCGCTTCGCGCGCCAGCTTGAGATGCGCATCGGAACGGATCGTCGCTTTCGCCGCAGGGTTCGCCAGTGGGCGCTCGAACAGGCCGAGCTCGAACTTGACCGTGAGGATGCGCCGCACGGCGTCGTCGATGCGCGACTGGGGCACCTTGCCGTCCTTGACCACGCGGGCGAGCCCGTCGATGAACGCGGGATATTTGTCGGGAACCATGATCATATCCAGCCCGGCATTGATCGAGGTCGCGATGGCGTCGTCATAATTCGGCGTGATCTGGTTGATGGCCGCCCAATCTGATACGACAAACCCCTTGAACCCCAGTTCTCCCTTGAGGACATCGGTGATGAGGTGTTGTTGCGCGTGCATCTTGGCCCCGTTCCAACTGCTGAACGAGACCATCACCGAGCGAACGCCCGCGTCGACCGCCGCTTTGTAGGGGGGGAGATAGAGCCGGCGGAGCGTCGCTTCATCGACCTGCATATCTCCCTGGTCGAGCTTGTAATTGTTGGTGCGCGAGGTTCCCCATTTCGTTCCGCCGTCGCCGATAAAGTGCTTGGCGGTACTGATGACGGCAAGGGGGTCACTTAGCTTGCTCTGTGCGCTCACCTCTTGCTGGCCATGGATATAGGCGGTCGCGAGTCGGGTCACGAGATCGGTATTCTCGCTATAGCCTTCGTAGGTGCGGCCCCAGCGAATATCTTGCGGGATGGCGACGACCGGGCCAAAGTTCCAGGGGATACCCGCCGCGACCATCTCTTCCGCCGTGGCGCGGCCGATCCGCTGGAGGAGGTCGGGATCGCGTGTCGCGCCGAGGGCGATATTGTGCGGAAAGACGGTTGCCCCGTTCAGCCCGCCGAACCCGTGCACGGCATCCACCCCATAGATGAGCGGAATGCCCAGCCGGCTTTTGAGCGCATACTGCTGGTATCCATCCACCATCTGCTGCCAGGCGTCAATGTTATTTGGACGGGGCGCGCCGTCGCCCCCGCTGAGCAGCGACCCGATCCCGCGGGCGGTGATGTCGTCGGCGCGAATCGACCCATTCTCAACCTGCGTCATCTGCCCGATCTTCTCTTCGAGCGTCATGCGCGCCAGCAGATCCTCCACGCGCTGTGCAATGGGAAGCGTGGGATTGCGATATGGGGGTGTGGTGTCGATAGGAACTGTATTGGGTGCGGAGGGAGCGACGGTGGTCGGGCTTGTGGTGTTGAGGGTTGGTGCAGTACCGGTTGGCGCAGTGGCCGGTGCAGGGGTTGCTGGCGTCGGTTGGCATCCGAGTAACAGGACGAGCAGAACGGATGCAATGATTAGAAAGTGTTTCATGGGTTTGATTCGAGGGTCGGATTAAAAATCAGATAGCAGGTTGTGCTAGGCCCCGCCGCCGACCTTGACCAGAACATGGACCTCGCGCTTGTCGCCCCGCGGCAGCGGCACAATGCTCCCCGCCACCGGTTCGCCATCCACCGTCAGCGCGACCCGGTTGCCCGGCGCCAGCCGCTCGACCTCGATGTGAAAAGTCACCCCGCGGAACAATCGCGTCGCCTTGAATCCCGGCCAGTTTGTCGGGATCACCGGCTCGATTTGCAGCCCTTCAAATGTCGGGCGAATGCCGAGAATCCACTGGGTGATGGCGACGAAATTCCAGGCGGCCGTGCCGGACAGCCACGAATTCTTGGCTTCGCCGTGCGTCGGCGCGTCGCGGCCCGCAATCATCTGTGCATAGATATACGGCTCGCAGCGGTGCACCTCGCTGATTCCCTCGCGCGCCGACGGATTGATGCGTAAATAGTAATCGTGCGCCCGGTCGCCGTGCCCCACCATTGCCTCGGCGACCATGATCCACGGATTCGTATGGCAGAAAATGCCCGCGTTCTCTTTGTACCCCGGCGGGTAAGACGAGATTTCGCCCAGGTGGAGGTAATAGCGCGAATAGGCGGGCTGCTGGAGGATAATCCCATGCGGCGTGGCGAGCCGCGTATTGACCGACGAGAGCGCCTTGAGCGCTTTGCCGTCGTCCAGCCCGATTCCTCCCATTACGCACCATCCCTGGGACTCGACAAAGATCTGGCCTTCGGCGCACTCTTTTGATCCGACCTTGTTGCCGAAATCGTCATAGGCGCGTACGAACCATTCTCCGTCCCAGCCATGCGCTTGCACGGTGGCCGTCATCTGCGCGGCGGCCTGGCGATATCGCGCCCCCTCCTCCTCAGCCCCGCGCCGGTCTGCCAGGTCTGCCATGTCTTTCGCCGCCGCGACAAACAGGCCGGCAATCATCACCGATTCGGCGACCTTGCCCTCTTTGTTCGTCGTCGTCTGGAACGATTCGCCCGGTGTGTCGGAGAAACAGTTCAAGTTCAAGCAGTCGTTCCAGTCCGCGCGGCCGATGAGCGGCAGGCTGTGTGGGCCTAACCGGTCGAGCGTATACTGAATGCTCCGCTGCAGATGATCGTAGAGCGGCGCTTCGCTTCCCGGTTGGTTGTCATAGGGCGTCGGCGCATCAAGAATGCTCCAGTCCCCGGTCTCTTGAATATAGGCCGAGACGCCGAGGATGAGCCACAGTGGATCGTCGTTAAAGTTGCTCCCGACCCCATCGTTGCCCCGCTTGGTCAGCGGCTGGTACTGATGATAGGCGCCGCCCGTCGGCAGTTGCGTCGCCGCAATGTCGAGCAGGCGCTCGCGGGCCCGCTGGGGCACCATATGCACGAATCCGAGCAGATCCTGGTTCGAATCGCGGAATCCCATCCCGCGCCCGATGCCGGATTCATAGAACGAGGCGGAGCGCGAAAGGTTGAATGTGACCATGCATTGATAGGCATTCCAGATATTCACCATCCGGTTGGTGTGCGGATCGGGGGTGGTCACCTGCACTTGCCCGAGGAGCCTATCCCAATGCCGGCGCAGTTCTTGAAACGCGGCATCCGCTTTTTGCGTATTGAGATATTTCGCAATGACCGGTTTAACGGTGCGCTTGTTGAGCACCTGCGAATCGGCGGGATCAAACTTTTCTTCCCTGGGGTTTTCGTGATACCCGAGGATGAAAACAATCTGCCGCGTCTCGAGCGGCGCCAGGTTGAGCTGCAGGTGATGGGAGCCGATGGGCTGCCAGCCGTGCGCGAGCGAGTTGTAGGATTCGCCGCGTTCGACCGCCTGCGGACGATCCCAGCCGCGATAGGGGCCGAGAAAATCATCCCGCTGCGTATCGTACCCCGCCAGCGGGTCTGAGCAGGCGAAATAGGCAAAATGGTTTCGCCGCTCGCGATACTCGGTCTTGTGATAGATGACGCCCTCCTCGACCTCGACCTGGCCCGTGCTAAAATTCCGTTGAAAGTTGGTCGCGTCGTCATTGGCATCCCAGAGACAGAATTCGATGAGGGAAAAGGCGGAGAGGTGCGCGCCATGGTCCCGCGTGTTGGTGACGGTCAACTGCCAGATCTCCAGGTTCTCGTCGATCGGCACAAAATATCGGATCTCGGCGCGAATCCCGTGATAGGTCGAGCCGATGATCGTATAGCCGAGCCCGTGGCGGCATGTATAGTCCTGGAGCTCGCGCTGCGCCGGCTGCCAGGTCGGCGACCAGAACTCGCGCGTGTCGTTATCGCGTAAATAGATATACCGCCCGCCCACGTCGAATGGCGCATTGTTATAGCGATAGCGTGTCAGGCGGCGCAGGCGCGCGTCGCGGTAAAAGGAATAGCCGCCTGCGGTATTCGAGATGAGCCCGATATAGTCCTGGCTGCCAAGATAATTGATCCAGGGCAGGGGAGTGTCGGGGCGGGTAATGACATACTCGCGCTGGGGGTCGTCAAAATATCCGTAACGCATAAGAGAATGACCTCGAGGGGTTTAGCCACAGTGAATGCAGAGGAGTGAGCGCGCGCGCTGCATCTTGCGGCGAATCTAGAGAACCGGGAAAAAGTGCGTAAGCAGACAGATACGAATGGGCGCGGCGTAAGGAGACGCGCCGGCGGGCGTTTGTGTGGGCATTCATCACCCAGGCCGCGGTCCAATCTGGAACGCGTGCGGCAGTGGCGGTAGGTCTTGGCGGAAAGCATAGCCGGAACACGGGCAAGGGTCCATTTTGGGAGCGTTCCCAAATATCAAGGGCTAATTACAAGTTTATAACTGTGTCATTTGCATTTTCAGTAAGACCGGTGGGCATGGTTTTGGGAGCGCTCCCATTATAAGGCAAAGAAAAGCGGTTGTCAAGGTTTTTTTGCCCGGTAGGGTTATCTGCGCTCATTCTCCCAGGTTCGCAGCCCGTGCCGGCTGAGATAGATCGGGATGTTTTGGAACAGCGGATTAGTCTGCTCGATCGCGCGAATCATGGCGCGCTTGGTGTGGGAGACATCGCCACAGAGAATAGTGACTGAGCCCCCTTCACCGCCCGCGCCGTTTACCTTCCAGCCCAGCGCCCCGTGGGCTTGCGCAATCTCGATCACCTGCTGGTGGTCAGCGCTCACCAGGGCGGGGTGGAGCTCCCGCTGCGCTTCGGTGTTCTGGGTCATCGCTTTGCCCAGCGCGATGAAATCCCCCGCATAGAGCGCATCACGCGACGGCTCGGCGGTCGCTCGTAGCGCCTCAATCTGCTTGCAGTTGGGGCCAGCATTCTCCAGCCCGCGGATCACTTTTTCGTGTAACTGGGACGAGTGGTGCGATTTGCCGAGAAAGATGAGAAGGAGCCGTCGTTCCAGTTCCCACCAGATTGAGTCGGGGATGTAGATTGGCGAGACGGAGGCGAGGGGATAGCGAAACATCTCGATAAAGTTGATGCCGCCGTACGCCGCGCAGAGCTGGTCCTGGATGCCGCTTTGCTGCTTGAGCATCTCGGTTTCCAGCGAGTGTGCGATATACGCTACCTGGTGAGCGGTGAGCCGTCCCGGCGTTAGGCGGTCCAGTGCCCCGATCAATGCAACGGCGACCGAGGCGGAGGTCCCGGTTGATGCGCCGGCCGGCGCTTCAGAATAGATGGTCACCTGGATGGCGTATTCATCGGGCACCCCCATCCGGTCGAGCGCTGCTTCGAGGAGCGGATGGTGCTCCCAGTCTGTCCGCAGGTGGCGCACATAGCGCTCGCCGTAATTCTCTGCATAGATGACGACGCGGTCGGAACGGCTCGCGCGCGGGTAAACCTCGACCTGCACCTCGACATAGGGATAGACCCCGATATTGAAAATTTTGCCATACTCGGCGAACCACGTATCCGACCAGCCGCCGTTATCGCACACCCGGATTGGCGCGACGCTGTTGATGATTCGCAGGGGATGGGGCTGTTCTGGCATGTGATGCTCCGTCCGCAAAGAGAGTGGCATGCGTACGAGACGTTTCAGCGCAACGTCTCTGCCCGTGCCTCTTGTTCGGCCAGCGCAATGGCGCCGAGGACGCCCGAACGCGGCGCAAGCGCCGGGGCGACGATGTACTGGTCGATGTGTTCAAAAATCTCGGGCGCCCGCACGTACCCGTTCAGCAGCTTGTGTGTCTTGGATTGTACCATGGGCAGAACGGTCCCCTGGTCCATGACCCCGCCGCCGAGAATGATCCGCTCGGGCGAAAGAGTGCAGATGAAATTGGACAGCGCGAGCGCGATATAGTGCGCCTCCAATTCCCAGGCGGAGTGATCGGGGCCTAACGTCTCGCCGCGCGCATTCCAGCGCCGCTCAATCGCCGGCCCGCAGGCCAACCCCTCCAAACAATCGCCGTGATAGGGGCAGATGCCGGGGAATGGGTCCGCTGACCAATCGTGCGGGAGCCGGATGTGTCCCATCTCGGGATGAATGAGCCCGTGCATGAGCTTGCCGTTCATTAGCCCACCGCCGCCAACTCCGGTCCCGATGGTGAGGTAGATGAAATTCTCCAGCCCCTGCGCTGCGCCCCAGCGGTGCTCGCCCAGCGCCGCGACATTCACATCAGTATCAAACCCGACCGGTACACCCAGCGCCTGCTTGATCGTTCCCATAAAGTTGGCGTGGTCCCATCCGGGCTTGGGAGTGGAGGTGATATAACCAAAGGTCGGCGAGGCGGGGTTCGGATCAACCGGCCCGAAGGAAGCAATGCCGATGGCGGCGAGCGGCCTGCGGCTTGCCTGTGCTTTGAAAAATTCGATTGCCTGCCCAAAGGTCTCGGCGGGAGTCGTCGTCGGAAAGCGGGTCAGTTCCAGGTCGTCCGGGCCTGTTCCGACTGCGCATACAAATTTGGTGCCACCTGCTTCAATGCCGCCGTAAAAGAGTGACATGGTATCCTCAACTTTTCCCCTCCCCAGCCCAACGGGAGAGGGGTTAGGGGAGCTATGTTTTTGCCGTAATAACCTCAATGCCCAGCTTGCTCAGTTCCAGCCGGGTACTGGCCGGCAGTGCATTATCCGTAATCACCTTGTTGACTGCTTTGACCGGCGCGATCTGGATGACCGATTCCTGTCCAAAGCGCGTATGATCGGCCAGCAGGATCACCTCACGCGCTGCGCGGAGCATGGCCTGTTTGACGTTCACTTCGGAGAGGTTCGTGTGGGACAACCCGAATTCCATGCTGATGCCGGTGACGGCCAGAAAGAGCTTGTCCGCCCGCAGCCCTGCGAGCGCAGTCTCAGCCGTTGGCCCGATGAGCGTGTCGCTCGACCGGCGCAGTGATCCGCCGGTCGAAATGATACTGATATTCGGTTGATTGCGCAAGGCCTGAAAAACCGGGACGGAGTTGGTAATGACGGTGATATTCTCTTTGTTCGCCAGTTCTTCCGCCAAATAGAGCGTCACCTCGCTGCCGTCAATCACCAGCACGTCCCCCGGTTGGACCTGCGCGGCAGCCATTTGCGCGATGGCGCGCTGTCTTAGCGCCAGGTCGGCGCGGATCGTCTCGGCGGCGTCCACCGCCTCAAATTCAATCCCCAGCGATGCGGCGTACGACCGCATCAGCGCCGTCAGGTTTTTGTACCACTCGTGTTCGCTGAACGGAACGACAAAGCCGATGCGTTTAGGCCATTGCGCCCGCTCGTGTGTCCCGCCCCGTTCAATCTTGAGGGGAATGGAGAGCCGCGTCTGTGCTGCGTTCTGGGATAGTTCCCAGCCCTGGTCGCGGCGCGTGTAAAAATCGGTGAGGGTCTCCGGTGTGACAATCGCATAGGGTGTCACGAGCTGCGAGGCGAGGGACTGATTGGCATAGGCGGCGATCGCCGCCTCGATGCACACCGGCGCGACAATCTCGGGGAACATGGCCAGCCCCACCCGGCAGTGCCCATGTTCGGCGAGCGCATTGCGCATCGTGTCGCCTTCGAGGCCGAACGTCAATATCAGGAGCGAGCTGGGATCGATGCCTCGATCGCGTGCTGCGCAGGTCGCCCCCCAGGCGGTTGCGTCGTTGATGCCAAAGATGATGTTGATCTCGGGATGCACAGAGAGGGCGTCGGCAGCGAGTTGATAAGCCGTCTCGTAACGCGACTGGGCATTAATCGAGAGGACGACCTGCGCGTTAGGCATTACCTCGCGCAGCCCGGCGATAAATCCCTGGCTTCGCATCTGGGTGTTGCTCAGCCGGTAAGAGAGGTCCAGTAAATTTGCGTGTCCCCCCAGGTGTTTCTGTGCGTACCGCCCGGCCCAGCGCCCCAGGTCCTGGGCGGCAAGGAAATTGTCGACCGACACAACCGTCCGCATTCCAGAGATGCCGAGCGATTCGCCGACGACGGCAAGATTTCTCCGCCCGGCGCGGTCCATGAGCGCGCGGTCCGATTGTGGATCGAGCGAGGTGGCGATCAAGACATCCACCCGATCGATCAACGAGCCTTCGGCTGGGGAAGGGGGAGGCGGGGGAGGTTCGGTCGAGCTCGCCGCGCGCAAAGAGATTGCTCCGCCATAGGTCTTTTTCAACCGCTTGTCGTCTTCGAGTTGTTGCAAATCACGCCGGACGGTCACTTCGGATACATCCAGCAAGGCGCTCAGTTCCTTGACGGAGATAAATCCGTGTCCATCGACGAGTTCGACGATTTGATCCAGGCGATTGTCAGCGGCCATACTATCCTTTTCTCGCGTGTGGATGTTGGTTGAAAAAAGTGGTCTCCACATCGCGTTTGTTCGAGATTACAAATGCGCTTTCGGTTTCAAAGCAATTATACAGCAAAAAGCAGAGTATAGTCAATGGTTTTTGAAACGAAATTTACGAGTTTGTTCAAAAAAGTATTGACAAGCTCAATTATGTGTGCTAAGATGAAAGTGAATTGAGCGACTTTGTTAGTTATTCGTGTCTCCATTTTTCCGCCGCTGTAGCATCGGTTGCTAAAAAGAACAGAGTTGTTTGTTCATACCCACGTGGAGCCCTTTCGACTGGAGGTGATGCCTGACTTAACCGAATCATATTACCACAACTACACATTGGGCGTATCTTTGCTCGCCTTCCGAACTGCGTGTAGAGGCGTACACTGGTGGTCGCCCATCTTGTCATCACCTGATTCATTCCAAGGAGGAGAAGGAAATGAAACACCGCAGTTTCTTGATCCTGGCCGCGCTGGCGCTTTTGGCCGTCATTGTTATGGGTTGCGCCCAGGTAACCCCGGCCCCGCAAGCACAGCCGACAGCAGCCGCCGCTACCGCGGCCCCGGCCGCCACATCTGCCCCGGCCGCCACATCCGCCCCGGCGACCGGCGCTCTCAAAAAGTACAAATTCGGTTTTCTGGCGGGCGTGAATGACCCGTTCTATATCAATATGCAGAACGGCGCACAGCAGGCTGCCGCCGACCTCGGCATTGACCTGGTCGTCCAAATTCCGGCGACGTGGAACACGACCGCGCAGACTCCGATGCTCGACGCCATGGTCGCCCGTGGCGATCTGAACTTCCTGTTTTTGGCCCCCGTCGATAAAGACGCGATGGTCGCCCCACTGAAAAAGGCGAACGACGCCGGTCTGCCGCTCTTGACGGTGGACACCTTTATCGGCGACGGCGATTATGTGAACGGCCCCATCAAGTTCCCGTTGTCCTTTATCGCCTCGGACAACAAGCAGGGCGGCGTCATCGCCTGCAATG